>JBDSKH010000061.1:0-17563 GCA_039917005.1 Pseudolysinimonas sp. | reverse complement strand
CGGGCGCAACAGCGGACACACCGGTGTCCGGCACCGGTTCCGGCGGCTCGTCGGCCGGGGCGGCCGCGGGCTCAGGCAGTGCCGGAGCGGACTCCGGCAGTGCAGACGACTCGAGCGGCCTCGTCGACGAGAACGGCACGCCCCTCTCCAACGGAGACGTCGTCGGGGCGGCGGCGGTATCCAAGCCCTACAAGGTGGAGGACGACGACTCCGGGTCCACCCAAGGACTCATGATCGGCGCGGGGATTCTCCTCTTCGCGGTGATCCTGGCTCCGCCCTTCCTCTCCCGTCGACTTCGGAACCCCGGCAAGCCCTAACGAGTTGCCGGGACACGACCCGTCCGCGACTGCGGGCGGTCGCACCGGTGCGCCATCGCCTGCGCGCCGCCGTGCGAAAGGTGGTCTCGACAACCCACCCGAACGTGGTCGTTGTCTCACCGTTCATGCGACGTCCACTTGACGCCAATTGTCTAGTCCCGCACCCCCAAAACCCCCGGAGTCGAGCGCCGTGAACACCGAAATCCCCCCTCGCCCTGCCCGCACGGCCATCCGGTCGGGAGTATCGGGCATCGTCGTCGGCACCCTGGTGTGGGGCGTGCTCACCGTGGCGGCCGTGGCGAGTCCGGCGGATTCCGCATCGGCCGCGACGGGGTCCACCGTGACCGTCACGGTGCAGGATCAGGACCCCGACGCCGACGACGCACCGATGCCCGACCTCGCCGTGACCGTGTCGCAGACCGAGCATCTCGTGGCCCAGGGAATCCGGGTCAGCTGGACGGGCGGCAAGAAGTCGATCGCGCCCACCGGCGGACACGGGGGCGCGAACTTCCTCCAGATCTTCATGTGCTGGGGCGATGATCCGACGAACCCGAACCGCCCGGATCGCAACACCTGCATGTACGGCGGCGCCAACACGCCGGGCGCGACCCGTGATGCGTTCCGGAATCTGACCATGGGCGAGATCCCAGCCGAAGACCTGCCGTACACGGCGCTTTCGGCGAATCCGTTTCTCCCGCCGTACACCCGCATCCCGTTCGTCGCACGAGACGGATCCCGAATCGACGGGATCAAGACGGATCCGGTGACCGGCGTCAGAACGATCGACGAGTCGGTCGACCTCAACATCAATCAGTTCTTTACGAGCTACTCGACGAACGAGATACCGTGGGTTGGATCGGGCGACGACGGTACAGGTGCCGTCTCGTTCGAGGTTCAGACGGCGGCACAGTCGTCTGCTCTCGGCTGCGGCACCGCGGTGACCACCGCTGGTGTCACAACCGGTGCGAGCTGCTGGCTCGTGATCCTGCCCCGCGGGGCTTTCGACAACGGTTCTTCGACGACCACGCAGTCCGGTCTGTTCATCGACTCTTGGAAGCACGCGCTTGCGGTCAAGCTCGAGTTCGATCCGCTCGGCAACCGCTGCCCCCTCGGAGCCGCCGAGCGTCAACTAGCCGGCAGCGAACTCGCCACCCTGGCCGTCAACTCCTGGCAGCCCGTGGTGTGCAACCAGACCGGCGCGTCGGTCTATTCGCTCCTAACCCTGCCGGAGTCGGATGCGGTGCTCACAGCAGCAACCTCGTCCGATGCTCCGCTCGCCCTCACGAGCTACCCGCTGAAGACCGAGGCGGCTGATCCGCTCCAGTACGCACCCATCGCGATCACCGGCGTGACAGTCTCGCTCGCCATCGACCGACGCCCCGATCCGTTCAAGAACATCCCGGACGCCTACAAGGACGCCGCTCATACTCCGTTCACCAGCGTCAACCTGACGCCCCGACTGCTGGCGAAGCTCCTGACCTACTCCTACCTGTCGGCGCTCCCGCCGGGCACCGACACCAGCTACCTGACCGGGCCGCATCCGGACACGGTCACGAAGGATCCAGACTTCCTGGCGGTGAACGATCCGGAATGGGCCGCTCAGGACCTCAGCGGAGCCGCGATCGCCGACATCATTGTCCCGCAGGGACGCTCCGACGCCGCCCGGGCTGTCTGGGCGTACATCGCCGCCGACGCGGACGCTCGCGCCTTCCTCGCCGGGACGGCGGATCCCTGGGGCATGGTCGTGAACCCGTGGTATTGCACCAACGCCGCGAAAAACCCCACCGGCAACGCCTTCTCGCTGGACCGCGATGACCTGCCGAAGGCAGATCCCATCGAGGTGACGCCTGCAAACCTCGGTCCCATCAACCTGGTGACCTGGCGGCCGTATGCGAACGACCTCAGCACGGTCGCGTATTTCACACTTCGTGGTGATGCCCAATTCATCGGCGGCTGGGACCCCTTCGCGATCCCTCCGAAGTACGGCAAGGGAACCCGCATGCTGCCGGGGAATCAGGCGTTGCTCGGACTGACCACCACGTCGGCCGCGGCTCGCTATCAGGTCGTCACGGCATCCCTGAGGAACCCCGCCGGGAGCTTCGTCCCTCCCACGGCGAACAGCATGCTGGCCGCCGCCGATGCGATGACCGCGCTCGACAAGGCCGGCCGGGTCCTGGGCTTCGTGGCGGGATCGAAAGCGCAGGCGGCCACGGGCGCCTATCCGCTCACAATGCCCGTGTACGCCGCTGCCAACCCCGGGAAGCTCGACGCGACCCTTCGTACCGCGTACTCCGCCTTCATCACCTACGCGACCAGCAGCGCCGGACAGACGCTGGGCATTGACTCCGGGCAACTTCCGAACGGCTATGCGCCGCTCCCGGCCGCCTGGGCGACCACGGCCAAGGCGGCCGCGGCTGCCATCGTCGCCGGTCCGACTCCCACACCCACCCCAGCGCCGTCGCAGTCCACATCGCTGAACAGCAACAACTCCTCCGGCGGCTCCAGCGACTCGGGCGACGATGACACGTCTGCAGCCCCGCAGCCCACGCCCTCTGGCACGGCCGATGTGGTGCTCTCCGGGGGCGTCACCCCGGAGGATCCCGAGGCGCCCGCGGGCTCCGCACTTCTGATCGGCCTCATCGCCGCGGCCGTGAGCGCGCTCATCGCGTGGATCACGTCGCGGCGCCGGTCAATCCGAACTTGGTCTCGCCCATAGGCGGGTCCGGCACCCCGGGCGCGGCAGCGCGGCCCGGATCCATCCATCGAAAGGAAACGCAATGAAGTCCAAGAAGCTCGTCGCCATCGGGGCGACAGCTGTTGTGGCGCTGGCCGGGATCGCCTTCACCGGTGCACCCGCCTTTGCCGACCCGGTCGGCGACGGCCTGTCGATCGTTGGTTCCGACACGCTGCAGGACGCCGTGAGCGCCCTTGCCAACGGGACCACGATCACGGGCTCGTCCGTCAAGGTCTCCGGCAACGGCCTGGTCCTCGGTTCCTGGGACGCCTTCACGCTCGGTGTGACCGGCGGCGTCGGCAAGATCCAGACCAAACCCTTCGGCAACGTCTTCGATCGCCCGAACGGTTCGGGCGCGGGTCGTACCGCCCTGCTCCGCTCGATCGGATACAACGGCGGCAGCGGAACGAACTACATCTACAACGGTGTGAACGTGCAGGACCAGGTCGACCTCGCCCGAAGCTCGTCGCGGGGAACCGTGGTCGCCGGCGGGGTGCTGACCTATGTCCCGTTCGGCCAGGACGCGATCTCGTTCATGTACAAGGTCGGCACCGACGGCGACGGGGATGGTGACGCAGCTGCTGCCGCGACGTGGATCTCCGACCTCACGCTGAACGAGCTGACGGCGCTCTACACCTCGACGACCGGAAGCCCGGTGACGGTGTCCGGCACCGATTACGTAGTCAAGCCGCTCGGACTCCAGTCGAGCTCCGGCACCTGGACCAGCTTCCTCAGCAAGATCGGCGTGACCACGACGTCGCTCGGGAGCGGCGTCGACACCCGCGGGAACACGATCCCGGAGAACGATGGCGCCGTCCTCACGCCGACCGTCGACCAGGTGCAGATCATCCCGGTCTCGGTCGCGAACTACATCGGCCAGGCCAACAACGCCGCTCGCATCAACACGATGGCGGGGGCGAGCGTCGGCAGCATCGACGGTGTCGCTCCGATCACGGGCAGCGCGCCGAACCTGGCTCCCAGCACCGTGTTCTACAACAGCCCGACGTGGGGCCGGACGGTCTTCATTGTCGTTCCGACCGCGAAGATCACCTCTGGCAACCCCGCGTACAACCAGGGCGTGTTCGATCTCACGAACCCGGCCTCGCTGACCAGCCTCACCTACTGGGGTGCGTCCGGTTCGCCGGCCACGTCGAAGGCCGTCAAGCTGCGGTTCGGCTTCTCGGCGCCGCAGGATGCCGCTTTCACCGCCAACAACTAGCCGCTCGAACAGCACAAGGAGAATTCACACAATGAACAAATTCACGAAGCGCAGTCGAGTCGGCCTCGGTGCCGTCCTCGTCACTGCTGCGTTGGTGATTGCCCCGGCGTTGTCCGCTAACGCGGCCATCGTCCCGACCGTCGGCTCCGCGCATGACGTGTTCCTGCTGTCGGGCGACGACGGCCTCCAGATCGCCTCGGGCAGCTCGCTGCAGTGGAACTCGGATGTCTTCGGGTCCCCCGACTCGACGGACCCGGACTTCAACAGCAAGTTCGCGGTTCCGGCAGGCACCACCTCGGTGCGCACCTTCATCTCGGGGCGCACCAACGAGTCCAACCGCTCGCTGTGGAACGCCTCGGGACCGCTCGGCCTGACGCCGAGCGGCATCCAGCTGCCGAACTTCAAGCCGTTCGCGAACACTCAGGCGGAGGCTGCGGCTCCCTCGGGCGCCGGTGCTGTCGCGCAGGCTGGTGGTGACTACTCGCTCGGTATCGCGTTCTTCAACGGGAACTCGATCATCGAGGTGGACTTCACCTACATCACGGTGGTGGCCAACGCGGCCAACCCCAGCCTGGCGGCGTGGACGTTCGCGACGCCGGCCGGCGCGGTCGCTCCGGCGATCACCACCCAGCCGACCAGCACCTCGAAGGTCGTCGGCCAGACGGCGACCTTCACGGCTGCCGCGTCGGGCACCCCGGCCCCGTCCGTGAAGTGGCAGTCGGCTCCGTCCGGAACGTCGACGTGGTCTGACCTCGCTAACGGCGGTGACGTGTCCGGTGTCACCACCAACACGCTGTCGATCGCGAATGTGCAGGCGGCCTCCAACGGCACGCAGTACCGCGCGGTGTACACCAACGCCGGCGGTTCGGTGACGTCGAACGTGGCGGTGCTGACGGTGACCTTCGCCGCTCCGACGCAGCCGACGGGTACCGACGCGGGTGGCAGCCAGGGCAACGTGAACGTCCCGAATGGTGACACCACCTTCACGTTCCACTTCACGGGCGTGCCTGCCGGCACCTACGCGGTGTGGGCGTGGTCGACCCCGACCCAGCTGCCGAACGCGACTGTTGACGCCGGCGGCAACGTCACGATCAACATCGCGGGCCTCGCGCCCGGCACCCACACCATCGCGCTGGTGAGCCTTGTCACCAACAATGTGGTGGGGTGGCTGACGATCACGATCGCGCAGCCGGCCAACACGAGTGCGGTCAACGTGACCGTCGACGTCACCACCAGCAACAAGTTCGCCCTCGAGGGTGTCGCTTCGGCGCTCTTCCTCGGATCGGCTCCGCGTGGTGGCACCACGAGCGCCGACCTGCCGGCGTTCACGGTGACCGACGACCGCGACGCATTGCCCGGATGGGACCTCACGTCGAACGTCTCCAACTTCGTCAACGACGGCGTGGCCGTCGCGGCGAACTTGGGCGACGTCATCGACAAGAGTGCTCTGAAGGTCACGCCCCACAAGGTCGGCGCCGCCATCGTCGGCATCACCGAGAAGCCGCTGTACACGGCCAGCGCGAGCAACCTGTTCGCCGAGGGCCTGGCCAACTCGTCGACGCCTGCTAGCGGCACGCAGTTCAACGCCACGCTCGGCTTCACCGTGCCTGCCACGGCGAAGAAGGGTACCTACGCATCGACGCTGACCCTGACCCTGACCTCGAAGTAATCCTTCGGGTCGGGCGATGAGCTCGATGTGAACAACTGAACACCCTGTGCGGGAGGTCGCTTGCGGCCTCCCGCACAGTGATATCCGGGCGGTGCGGCGGCTACCCGTTGTCCGCCGCGCGTTCGCCGTACGTTCACACATTGGCGTCCGCCTCTTCGCCCCGCTGTGCGGGAATGGGCTGTGCAAAGGCCCCCCTCCTTTTCCCGAGCCCTCCGTCGCGCTGTCGCCCCCGTCATGCTGGTCGCGGTCGCCATGCTCGCCCTGAACCCCCTCTCCGCCACGGCGCTGTCGGTCGCCGACGGCGACGACGCCGCCGGCGTCTCCCTGCGCCCGGCCGATGAGACCGGTGCGTTCGACGGACGCACGAATTTCCGCTACGCGGCCGACCCGGGGCAGGTCGTCGAGGACTACGCCGCCGTCGTCAACACCGGGACCGAGACAAACGAGTTCACCCTCATCGGCACGGATGCATTCAACGACGAGAACGGCGACTTCGCCCTCCTGGCCACCGATGAGGAGCCCGCCCTGCTCGGGCGGTGGGTGACGTTCGAGAACGGCACCAACCGCATGAAGGTCACGCTCGAGCCCGGCGAGGGCCGGCTGGTGCCGTTCACCTTGACCCTGCCCGCCGACGCGACACCGGGCGACCATGTCGGCGGAATCGTCGCATCGGTGCTCGGCGAAGAGGGCCAGGTGCAGGTCGACCGCCGCGTGGCCATCCGGCTCTATGCACGGGTCTCCGGCGATCTGCAGCCGAACCTCACGATCAGCAGCATGAGCGCGTCCTACGACGGAGACTGGTGGAACCTGCTCTCCGGCACCGTCACCGTGAAGTACACGGTCACCAATCCCGGCAATGTCGCGCTCGCCGCCAATGTCGACAGCGGCGTGAACACCTGGTTCGGCATCCCGTTGACCCCCCAGTCCGGCGGCGGCATCAAAGAGATCCTTCCCGGCAATTCGGCCACCTACCAACTCCAGTCGCCCAGCATCGGTCAGTGGCTGTACCTGAACCCGTTCGTGCACATCGCACCCTTCGTCGACAGCGCCGATGTCGAGAGCTACACGCTCGCGGCACCGAGTTCTCGAGACACCGTGCTGTTCGTGATGCCCTGGATCTTCCTGATCGGGCTGGTCGTCCTGGCGATGGTGATCGCGCTGATCGTGCTGCGCCGACGTCGCGAGAACCTCCGGGCCGTCGAGTGGACGGAGCGGGCGGAGCAGCGCGTCCGCGAACAGGTTCTCGAGGAGGCGAACGCCGGCGCCGGTCGGGCGAACGGCAGTGAGTAGCAGCCGCGTCGCGCTCGTCGGCGCGGCGCTGCTGGTCGCGGCCGTCGGCGGGTTCGGCGGCGGCATCGCGATCGCAGACGACGGCGACGGCGACGGCTCCAGCATCGGCGTGACCGTCGTCGACGACACCCCGTCGCCGACCCCGATCCCCTCCTCGTCCAACAACTCCGGTGGCAGCGGAAGCGGTGGCAGCGGAAGCAGTGGTAGCGGTGGCAGTGGTAGCGGTGGCAGTGGTAGCGGTGGCGGAACCCCGCCCCCGCCCGGTTCCGGCGGCACCCCTACTCCGAGTCCGACGCCCGGTGGAACAGACGGCTGGATCGTCATGAGCGGCATCGATCCGTCGCCCCAGACTGAGCTCAATCCGTTCCGCGGCTGGGTGCGAGTCGTCGTGAGCGTGGCAAACCGATCGTCGACCATACCGGTCAGCGGAGCGATCGTCTTCCGCATGTACACCGCCTTCGGCACCCAGATCGGCCCGAGTGTCACACAACAGGTCGCGCGCATTCCTCCAGGCGAAGTTCGGCAGAGCACCGCGACCCTCCCGGGTGTAGGCCAATGGACCTTCGTGCGGGTGACCGCCGAGTTCACCCCCAGGGGCCCCCTGAAGGATGTGGGTCCCATCTCACGGGAAACATGGGTGTTCGTTCTGCCCTGGCTGCTCCTCGCGATCGCCGTGATCCTCGTCGCGGCGGGGATCATCGTGCGCCTGAGGCGGCGATCCTCATGACCGCACTCGCGGAGCGTGAGAGGGCAACTCCACAGCAGGGGCCCGAGCGGCCGCCGCGCCGTCCCCCCCTCCGGTATCTCCCGCTGTCGGCGGGACGGCGGTTCGGGCAAGCCGCGTTCCAGATGGTCGCCATCGCGCTTCTCGCTTTCCTTCTCAACGTCACTGTGCTCAGTCATCTCCAACACGCGGTCGCCCAGCATCTGCTGTTTATGGATTTGCGCGACGAGCTCACCGAGGGGACTCTGCCCGTGAGTGAAGGGGATGTCGATGACGTCCTTCTCACGGACGGTGCTCCGGTCGCGCTGCTGGAGATCCCGCAGATCGGGGTCCACGAGGTGATCGTCGAGGGGTCGAACTCGGCCACGCTGATGAGCGGCCCCGGTCATCGCCGAGACACGGTGCTCCCGGGCCAGATGGGCGTCAGCGTTGTCCTCGGGCGCGCAGCGGCGTTCGGGGGCCCCTTCAGCCGGATACAGGAACTGCCGCCCGGGTACGAGTTCACCGTGATCACGGGGCAGGGGGAGCAGGCCTTCCGGGTGATCGGCGTGCGGTACGCCGGGGATCCGACGCCGCCCAGCATCGCCTCGGGTGAGTCCCGCCTCGTGTTGCAGACAGCCCGTCCGCCCGCCTACCTCCCCAGCTCGATCGTTTACCTGGATGCCGAACTGATCGGCGACGCGCAGGATCGAGGCGCGCGACAGACCACCTGGGCGAGCCTGCCCGAGGCCGACCTCGCGCTCTCTGGCGACACGTCGACGCTGTGGGCGCTCGTCTTCGCATTGCAATTCCTCGTCGCGGTCGAGGTGGCCGCGCTCATCACGACTCCGCGGATTGGGTCACGCAAGGCGTGGATCGTCTTCGTTCCGCTCTCGTTCATCGGCGGCCTGTGGGTCGCCACTCAACTCGTGCTCATCGTCCCGAACCTGCTCTGAACGGAATCCGCCCATGGCCGTCACCCCCCGAATCCTCCGCGAGAAGAAGTCCAAGGGTCGCGCCGAGCCACGCCTCGATCGGTCGACACCCATCGACGTCGCGCCCCATGTGCCCGCGGCCGAGGACGAGCCGACACTCACGTCGTCCGTCTCCGTCCGCGTGGACGAAGGGCCGACGACGGAAGCCGTGGCGGGGCCTGAGTCGGCTCTCGTCCTCGCACAACCTTCCCGGTTCAGGGCGAGCGCGGTGATGAACTGGCTGGGCAATCGGCGTGCGAAGCTCCCGGCTGCGCTCCCCGAGGAGCGCCCCGATGGAGACCTCGATGCGGTGTCGACCAGCGAGGACGACGCGGCTGACGAGGTCGCGGCACTCGGACCGTCCGACACCGAGCCCGAGGGGGACCCCGAGCGTTCGACGATCCAGCAGGAGGAGGCTGAACCGGACGCCGAAACTCCTCGCAAGCGCGTTTGGCTGCGCCGAGGGCTCGACTGGCGGGGCACGAGAGGGTCCTCAGAGAGTCACGATGCCGTGCCCGTTCCCGTGCCCGTTCCCGCGTCCGCGTCCGACGATCCCGTCACCGAACCCACGTGGCGCGACCGGATCATCCGCTGGCCGGCCGGGCGGCGCAAAGCCACCCTGGCTGACCCACCGATCACCGCTCTCCATGACCCCGCGGACGACATGGTCGACGTGCCGGCCACTGAGACCATCGACGTCGTGGGCAGCGATACCGAGCTGCTCGTCGCCGAGCCGACCGATGCAGAGCCCGATCCCGCCGACCCTCCGACCGTCGCTCTTCAAATCCCCGCCGTCGTTCCCGGGCCCGGCGCCGATACGCCGTTCTGGCGCAGCATCCTGAGTGGTATCCGCGATCGTGCGCCCGGTGCAGGCCGACGAGTTTCGGCGGCCGTGCTTGCTGCGCCGCGCGAACTCGCAACGCTCGAGGCGCGAGACATCACCGCGTGGTTCGGCGATCACCTGGTACTCGATCGGGTCTCGCTGACGATGCCGGCTGGGGTCATCACCTCCCTCATCGGGCCCTCCGGATGTGGCAAGTCGACGTTTCTGCGCATCCTGAACCGGATGCACGAGCTCGTGCCGTCCGCGTCGATGGCGGGTGAGGTACTGCTCGACGGCGACGACATCTACCGTTCCGACCGCCCCTTGACGGACGCCCGCAAGAGCATCGGAATGGTATTCCAGAAGCCGAACCCCTTTCCGGCGATGTCGATCTACGACAACGTCCTCGCCGGGCTGCGGCTGACGGGGACGAGTGCCGACCGCGATCGCCGCGACGAGTTGGTCGAGACCTCCCTGCAGCGAGCGGGACTCTGGAACGAGGTAAAGGATCGCCTTCGGGCGCCCGGCGGCGGCCTGTCCGGCGGGCAGCAGCAGCGCCTGTGTATCGCCCGATCGCTCGCTGTCAGGCCGCGCGTTCTCCTGATGGACGAGCCGTGCTCGGCCCTGGACCCGACCTCGACTCGCGTGATCGAAGAGACGATGCTCGAACTCGTCGACGACGTGACTATCGTCATCGTCACCCACAACATGCAGCAGGCGCAGCGCGTCTCGACCCAGTGCGCGTTCTTCTTGGCGGCTCGCGGTAAACCGGGTGCGATCGTCGAGTTCGGGGAAACGGAGGCGATGTTCAGCGTCCCTATCGACACGCGCACCCTCGACTATGTCAGCGGCCGTTTTGGGTGAGCTCCGCCGGGCTGTCGTTCCTCGCGGAGGGTCTCACCGCGGCGGGGGCGCGTCAACTCGCCGCCGCGAAGCCTCCTCAGGAGCGCCGTCGAACGCGATTTGTGCCGCCGGGAAACGGGAAGGTGAACGCCGACTGGACGCTCGGCAAAACCTGCCCGCAACGGCGATTTCGCAAAGTGTCGATATGGAAACATCATGCGGGTGATCTCCCTAGGATTCCGACCCATCGTCGTGGCCGGCATCGTCGGGATTTCGGTGTTCGGATTCTCGCCCGTGGCGATCGCCGCCGGAACCGGCACCACGTGCGTAGGGGACCAGTGCGACGAGGGTCGGTGGGGTGCAGCACGCGCTGATTCGTTCTGGGGAATGTACTCCGGCCACAATTGCACGAACTACGTGGCGTGGCGCCTCTCAGAGGATGGGGTCACCGAGCCGCCGATCCTGCTCGGCAACGCGGCCACCTGGGCGGAGCGGGCAGCTCGCGTCGGTATCACGGTCGATCACACTCCATCCGTCGGAGCTGTCGCCCAGTGGGACGCCCACGCCGGTGGAAACAGCTACGCGGGTCACGTCGCGTATATCGAGGCGGTCAACGACGACGGCACCATCACCATCTCCGAGGACTACTGGCATCATGGGAACCAGCTCGGGCCACTGACCTTCCGCACGATCAGTCCTTCGAAGATCTCGAACATCATCCATTTCGAGAGCAGTTTCGACCTAGCTCTTCAGGTCCGCCAGGCGACCCTGCGGACTGCGGGCTGGCAGGAATCGACGCGCCGGTACGAGGTGGAGCCCAACCTGATCGCGGCAACTCAGATGGAGAGCGGTGTGCCACTCGTCGTCGCGACCGCCGGCGGCCGACTCGTCGAGCTCGCCGATGACGTGACCGCCACGATGACGGACACCGGAATCGCCTCGACTGCGACGTCACTCGCGGCCGTATCGCGAGGTTCGTCGGCGTATGTGATGACGGTGCAGAACGGCACCCTCGTCATGAATCTCCGCACCGACGACGGCTGGCAGCAGATGCCGACTGGTCTCGAGGGCATCGTCGGAGACATCACTGTCGTCGACGAGGGAACCTTGACGCCCACGGTTCTGCTCTCGCAGTCCGGGAACCTTTACGTCATCTATATGGATACGGAGGGCTGGCACGTGTACACCACCGGCAGCGCCGTCTCCGGACCGATCCAGGCGGTCATTGCCGACGGCGAACTGAATGTGTTCAGCCTGGGCGACGGCAACGTGCTGCGGACTTGGTGGGACGGCGTCACGTGGCACCAGGAGAACACCGGGATCACGGCGGACAGCGTCGCCGCAGTCGCCTCGGTCGAGACCGGCGTGGACCTGTTCGTGGTGACCGGCGGTAGGTTGTCGGAACTGAACCTCTCAGCGACCGGCTGGCAGGTGACGGAACTCGATCTACGAGCGGGGACGGCCATCGCTGTGGCCGCCGCGGGGGTCACACCGACCATCTTCCAGGTCGGCTAGAAACCGTCGTAGAGCATGGCCGAGCGAGAACCTGTTCACAGGATCTCGGCAAGGAGGTTCTCGACGCGACTCTTGATGTCGTCGCGCACGCGTCGCACGACCTCCAGGTCCTTGCCTGCCGGATCCTCGAGCTCCCAATCCTCGTAGCGCTTCCCTGGGAAGATCGGGCAGGTGTCGCCGCAGCCCATGGTGATGACGACGTCCGACTCCTTCACCGCATCCACCGTCAGGATCTTCGGAGTGTTGCCGGCGATGTCGATACCTTCTTCTTTCATCGCCTCGATTGCGACCGGATTGATCCGGTCCTTGGGTTCGGATCCTGCCGAGAGCACCTCGACGCGGCCATGGGAAAGCTCTTTCATGAATCCGGCAGCCATCTGCGAGCGACCCGCGTTGTGAACGCAGACGAAGAGGACTGTGGGGATGTGGGGCATGGGTCTTCCTTCTCTACGTGACCGCGGGGACGAGGGTGGGCAGGAGCCGTCGAACGCGATCGTCGATGTCGTCGCGGATCTCGCGGACCCGGCCGATCGGCTGGCCGATGGGATCCGCGAGGTCCCAATCGAGATAGCGGCGACCGGGGTAGACGGGGCAGGCGTCGCCGCATCCCATGGTGATCACGACGTCCGCTGCCCGGACGACCTCGTCCGTGAGGGGTTTCGGGTACTCGCCGCCCACGGGCACGCCGATCTCGTCCAGAGCCGAGATGACGACGGAGCGGATCGCATCGGCGGGTTCAGATCCTGCCGTTCGAACGTGGACACCCTCACCTGCCAGCTGGCGCAGGATCGCGGCAGCCATCTGCGACCTGCCTGCGTTCTGCACGCACACGAAGAGAACCTCGGGTACAGCGTCGATGGTCCGTTGCGTCTCCCGCGCGAGTGCGGAGAGTCGGTCGGCGGAGAATCGCGCGGTCAGCGAGGGCAGATACCGCTTGATGCGGCCATGCTGGGAGAGCAACTCATAGCTCTCCCGGACGTACCGGCTGACCGTCTCGGGGGCGAAAACGCCGACGAATCTGGCGGAGAGGTCGGTCTCGACGCGCTCCAGCGCTGCCGAGTTCAGGGCGCCCTGGTCGACATCCCGCAGGAGTTCGCTGACCCGGTCGAGCCGGTCTGGCGCGATCGAATACCAAACGACCCGCCCCTGCGGATGCCGCTTGAGGATGCCGTCGTCCACCAGCGCCTTCACGTGATGGCTCACTGTCGGCTGCCGCAGCTCGAGGACGACAGCCATGCGGCCGACGAGCTCTCTGCCATCAGTGCTTTCCAGAATGAGAGAGAGGATGCGCGCGCGAGTCGGATCGCTGAGAAGGCGCAGCTCGCGTGCAGCCTCCGGAGAATCCATAGAGCACAGTCTATGGGTCGTGACGGGCTCGGGCAAGCTCAGGCCGTGGCGAAGAATGCTAAAGCTTCTGTACCACGAGCTCCGCATACGCGGGGATCAGCACGCGCCGCCCGTATCGCCGCGACACCACCAGGAACGGCCGCCCGTCGCCGAGCAGCAGTTCGACGATCGCCGACAGCTCGGCGCGTGCCAGCGGCCCGCCCAGGCACAGGTGCCTGCCGGCGCCGAACCAGAGCTGCCGGTGCTGCGGAAGGTACGGCCGGTCGATGCGGTACTCGCCGGCGAGGTTGTTCGCGGTCCAGGTGAGCACGACCACGCGTTCGCCGGCACGCAGCTGCTTGCCCGCGATCTCGAAATCCGCCATGACGCTTCGCCCGATGATCGGCGCGGGCGATGTCACCCGCAGTGCCTCGCGCACCGCGTCGTCGTGATGTCGGGGCGCCTCCAGCAGCCGGTGCTGCTCGCCCGAGTCGTAGAGCAGAGCGGCGGTGCGCGCCATCGCGGAGGCCGCGGTCTCGGTGCCCGCCACCATGAGCAGAGTGGCAAGCCCCTTCGTCTCCTGCACGGTCAGCCCGAGCTGGCGGCAGCGTCCGATGATGGTGTCGCCGTGCGCCGTCGCGAACACACCGTCGATGTGCCCGGTCAGCCGCTCGACGATCTCGCGGGCGCGGGCGATCTTGTGCGGCGGCAGCACCGTGTCGGCCGTCGTGCCGAGCGCGGTCGCCGCGAGCTCCTCGCCCGTCGCGAAGATCTCGCGGTACGCGTCATCGGGATCGGCGCCCGGCTCCGCCGATGGGGCGACCGGCAGTCCGAGCAGCGTGCACACCATCTGCCCGACCAGCACGCGGGACAGGTCGGCCAGGTCGAGGGGCGCGCCGGACTCGAACGACGCGCGCGCAGCATCCAGTCGCTCGCCCCAGGCCTTCTTCACGAACGCCGCGCTCGTCTTCTCGGTGAACAGCTCGCGGCTTCGGGTGCGGAGGTCGTGGTGGCCCGGACCGTCGAACAGGTCGTAGACCCAGTCGCCGAGGATCTGCGCCCAGAGGTGCCCGACGCCTCCCTCGCTCAGCAGGGTCAGATGATCGGCATCGTTGAGCAGGGCGCGGGCGGTGCGCGGGTCGGCGGTGATCCAGCCGAGCTTGGGGACGCGCAGCATCGGCCGGGCGAACTGCCCCAGCCAGTTCAGGATGGGGAGGGCGGGCCGCGCGGATCGCAGCAGGCGGTGCTCGTGGGCCTTGGCCCCCGACCCCCATCCGTCACGGATCAGAGCCAGGCGGCGTTCGCGGACGAGCGGGGCGAGGTCTTCTGCCACGGGCATGGGCACACAGTATCGACTCAGCCGATATCGTCGGAGCGTGGCGGAGGACGTGCGGACCCGATACGCGAAACTGCTGTCCCGCGGCGAAGGCACGGAGCGCATCCAGTTTTTCAGCGATGCCGTGTTCGCGATCGCGATGACGCTGCTCGTGCTTGAGATCCGGCTGCCCGAGACGGGAAGCGAGACCGGGAGCGACCTCACCTGGGGCGACCTCGCCGCCATCTGGCCGCAGGTGTTCGCGTACGCGCTCAGCTTCTCGATCATCGGCATCAACTGGGTGACCCATCACCGCAAGTTCCTGGTGATCACGAGGTTCGACGGTCGGTTGATGGTGATCAACCTGATCCTGCTCGGTTTCGTCGCGCTGCTGCCGTTCCCGACCAGCGTGCTCGCCGACTACGGAAACGTCACCCCGGTCGTGGTGCTCTACGCCTTCAACGTCGGGGTCATCACCGTGCTGCAACTCTGGCTGTGGGTACATGCCTACCGCTCGGGGCTCACCGATGGGCTGGACGATGGTGTCTACCGGTTGGTGCGCCGCAATCTGCTGCCGGTGCCGGTCGTCATGGGCGTCTCGATCGTGGTGGCGTTCTTCGCGCCGCTGGTGGCGATGTTCCTGTGGGTCCTGATCTGGCCCTTGTCGATCGTCACGAATCGCCTGCCGTTGCGCGACGCCTCGGCTACTCCGAAGCCGGCTCGTCGAAGTCGAGGCTGAGCTTGCGGAGCAGAGCCGCCAGCCGCTCCTGATCGGCCTTCGACAGGCCCTCGAGCAGCTCCGCCTCACCGGTCAGCAACTCGCTGATCGCCGCATCCACCGCCGCGGCGCCACGCGTCGTCATGACGACCAGCACCCCGCGACCGTCGTGGGGGTCGGTGCGTCGCTCGACGAGGCGACGCTCGACCAGGCGGTCGATGCGGTTGGTCATCGTGCCGCTCGACACCAGTGTCTGCTGCAGCAGCCCCTTCGGACTCAGCTGGTACGGCGCCCCCGCGCGTCGCAAAGCGGCCAGCACGTCGAACTCCCAGGGCTCGAGACCGGATGCGGCGAAGGCCTGCCTGCGAGCGCGGTCGAGGTGCTTCGAGAGCCTGGCGACCCGTGACAGCACCTGCAGCGGCGCGAAGTCGACATCCGGACGCTCGCGCGACCAGTCGTCGACGATGCGATCGACTTCGTCGGAGGCGGGCACTCTGCCATTCTTGCGCGCCGCCGCTCCTGCGGCGCACCCGCTCCGCGGCACGAGCGCGGTCGCGCCGCTGCGCTGGGCCATTCTCCCTGGCAGACTTGTGGCGCCCCGCAGCGCTGACTGCGGCGTGATCCGCTGTGGTGTAACGGCAGCACGACGGCCTTTGGAGCCGTTAGGTCCAGGTTCGAATCCTGGCGGCGGAGCGTGGCCCCCTCTCCGCCGATCCCGGTCATCCTCGATGTCGATACGGGGGTGGACGATGCCCTCGCCCTCATCACCGCCGTCCGGCATCCCGGCCTCGATCTGATCGGGGTCAGCTGCGTGACCGGCAACGCGTCGCTCGAGCGCGTCGTCGAGAACACGCTGCGGGTCCTGGATGCCGCGGGTGCCGACCCCGGGATCCCCGTCGCCGCCGGAGCAGTGCGTCCGCTGCTCGCGCCGCCGCGATCGGCGGGCCACGTGCACGGTGAAGACGGCCTGGCCGGGATCGTGCTGCCGGAGAGCCCGCGGGTTCCCGAGCCGGGCGGCGCGGTCGTGATGCTGCGCCGCGTGATCCTGGAGCATCCGGAACCCGTCACGATCGTCGCCCTCGCGCCGCAGACGAACCTCGCCCTTCTGCTGCGGATCCATCCGGAGGTCGCCGCCAACATCGCCCGCATCGTCTTCATGGGCGGCTCGGCGGGCATCGGCAACGCGACCGCGGTCGCCGAGTTCAACGTCTGGCACGATCCAGAGGCGGCGGCCGCCGTGCTCGACTCCGGCGTGCCCTGCTACATGTACGGACTCGACGTCTTCATGCAGGTGGCGATCGACGAGCGGCTGGCGCTGAGCCTGGTCGACTCACCCGACGCTGCGGTCGCGCTTGCCGGGCAGTTGCTGTCGCACCGCATCGCGTTCAGCGCCGATCAGGATGCCGTGTACTCCGGCCTGATCGGCGACGCGGGTGCCGTGTGCGCCCTCATCGACCCGGACGCGCTGCGGGTCGAGACCCTGCCGGTGCGCGTCGAGCTCATGGGCTACAGCCGCGGGCAGACCGTCGTCGACCGCCGACCGAGCGGGGGCGAGGATCTCGTGCACGGTCTCGCCGGCACATGGACGTCGGTCGATGTCGCTCTGGCCGTCGACGCCGACCGCCTCGCAGGAGTGTTCCTGAAGGCGATCGGCGCCACGACGGTGGTCGAGTAGCGCGAAGCGCGTGTCGAGACCTACGCCAGGGCCTCGGCGTCGACAGGCGCGACCGACATGCTGGTCGCGATCGGGCTCGTCTCGACGATCGGCTCGACATATCCACGACGGCGCAGGATGACCGGCGCCAGTCCCGCCACGGCAGCGGCCCCGAGCGCGAGAGCAGCCATCGTGACGAACGCGGTGTCGTACGCGACCTCGGTGGGGAACCCGCCCAATCCCAGGCTGGAGGTCACGATGGCCGCCATGAGCGAGGTGCCGACGGCCGCGCCGATGGTGCGGAGGTTCGAGTTCATGCCCGCCGCGACACCGGTCTGGGTGCGCGAGACGCTCTGCACGACCAGGCTGGCCATCGCCGAGTTCGAGATGCCGAGACCGAACCCGAAAACGGCGCCTGCGACGGCGACCATCCACGCGGCGGAGTGGAGCAACCCGAACGACG
>JBDSKH010000060.1:0-4479 GCA_039917005.1 Pseudolysinimonas sp. | reverse complement strand
GAGCAGAAGCGCGTGCAGATCGCCCGGTCGGTCATGACCGACCCCGAGCTGCTGCTGCTCGATGAGCCCGCGGCATCGCTCGACCTCGGGGCGCGTGAGGAGCTCTTGCAGCTGCTCGGCTCGTTCGCTTCGTCGTCGGAGAGCCCTGCGATGGTCATGGTCACGCATCACGTCGAGGAGATCCCGCCGGGGTTCACCCACGCCCTTCTGCTGGCCGAAGGCGAGGTGCAGGCCTCCGGCCCGATCGCCGAGGTCATCACGGGCGACAACCTGAGCGACACGTTCGGGCTGGAGCTCGTCGTCTCGACCAGCGAGAACGGTCGCTACGCGGCCCGCGCCGCTGACTGATCCTTGGGTTGAGTAGCCTCCGGGGCGTGTCGAAACCTGGTAAAGTCGGTCCTTGGCCCTTCGGCCCACAGCTTCCCTGAATCCACCGGAGAACTTCCATGAAGACCGACATCCACCCCGAGTACAAGGCAGTCGTGTTCCACGACCTGGCCAGCGGTGAGACGTTCCTGACCCGTTCGACGGTCACCAGCGACAAGACGATCGATCTGGATGGCGAGACCTACCCGGTCATCGACGTCGAGATCTCGTCGGCGTCGCACCCGTTCTACACGGGCAAGCAGCGCATCCTCGACAGCGCAGGTCGCGTCGAGAAGTTCAACTCTCGCTACAAGAGCTTCGGCAAGTAGCTCTCAGCCCCACTCAGCGGGGCGCTACGCCGAGGAGAAGGGCGATCCGCTTGCGCGGGTCGCCCTTCTTCGTGCCTCCATAGGCGCGACGGGGCCATGCCGGACATCTGGGGCATTCCCTCTCGCCCCGCACGTCCGCAATGACCCCGAATGCCGAAGCGGGCGTTAGAAGAGCGTCGGGCGGCGGGCCGCCCACAGGGGCAGCAGCGAATCGCGGCTGAGCGGGGCGACCTCGACTGAGATCTCGTCGAGTCGCTCCACCCAGAGCAGCTCTTCGATCTCGGCGCCCGCGACCGGCTCCTCCGGCGTCGTGAGGAAGAACACCTCGGCCCGCACGACCGTGTTCTCCTCATTCGCAGCGATCGCGCGGTAGCTGCCGATGTACTCGGTCTCGCCCGGATCCACCACGAGCCCGAGCTCTTCGCGCAATTCGCGGGTGAGGGCCGACAGGGCGCTCTCGCCGGACTCGATCTTGCCGCCCGGCTGCATGAAGATCGAGCTGCCCCGCTTGCGGACGAGCAGACTGCGTCCCGCCATGTCGGTGACCACGGCGGCGGCGATGCGGATGATGTTCGGCTTGGGAGCCCGCGGGGTGAGCGGCGCGAGCGGCTCGACGAACGTCTCGGTGGCCATGACGATGGGATCCGCCGGCACGGTCTGCAGCGCGAGGGTCTCGATGACGACCGGATCGACCATGGGCTCGTCGAAGACGTCGATCGTGATCGACTCCTCGATGATGGTGTGTTCGATGACCACGATCGGCTTCGGGGGAACCGTGCGCCAGTCGGCGGTGCGCGGCGCCTCGATCGCGAGAGTCTCGCCGAAGTCGAAGGTCGGGATCGTGGCGCTCGGCCGCGGCTTCGGCACCGGAAGCGGCACCGTGTCTTCGAACATCATCGGGTCTTCCAGCGGGCGCAAAGGCCACGCCGACTCGGCGACGTAGCTCTGATCGCCCTTCACCTCGCGGATGTACTGCTGAAAGTTCGCCGCCTGCTCTGCGTACCAGATCTGCTGCCGGCCGTGCAGGTCCGCGAACGGCACGTCGACCTCGTCGGGGAAGGTTCGAGCGAGAGCCTGGGCGACCCGGCCGGCCGCGATCGCATCCGCCGCCGCATCGTGAGCATCGTCGAGGTTCACGCCGTAGCGCTCGGCAGCGGCGACAAGCGTGCGCTTGCCCTTGCGGAACCGGTCTACGGCCTTGTCGATCACCAGCGGATCGATGACGGGCATGGGGGAGCCGAGAGGCTCGATGCGGTGCCTGCGGCATTCCCGGTCGAGCAGGGAGAGGTCGTACGGCGCGTTGTAGACCACGAGCGGGATGCCGAGGGCCAGCAGAGTGCGAATCGTCGCGGTGATCTCGCCCGCCACGGTCTCGGCGGTGCGCCCCTCCGCACGCGCGAGCTCTGTCGAGATGCCGTGGACGGCGCTCGCGCCTTCTGGAATGTCCACCTCGGGGTCGGCGAGCCAGTTCCACTGGGTCTGCAGGGAGCCATCGGACTCCAGCACGGCGATGCACGCCGACACGATGCGCGCCGTGTCGGTGTCGACCCCCGTCGTCTCGAGGTCGAAGACCGCGAGTCGGGTGTCCCAGTAGGTCATGCCAACCAGCGTAAGCCGTGCACCCGACAGCGTGGGTGACGTGTCAGAGATGTGTGGGCTGGTATCGCGTCTCGCCGACGTGCAGCCAGTAGAAGCTCTGCGTCGCGAGCGTGAGCGTGAGCATGCCATCCGATCCGACGGTGGGGAACTCGCCGCCGCCGAACAGGTCGTACACCGGCGCTCCCGCCAGGTCGCCGAGGTCTATGGTCACCGATACCGGGTTGTGGGAGAACGAGAACACGCACAATATGCGTTCGGGGGCATCGCCGAACTGGTTTCCCGAGCCCTCGTACTCGCGGATGAACGCCAGCACCGACTCGTGATTGGTCTCCAGCACGCGGAGCGTCCCGAGTCCGAACGTGGGGTGCGCCTTGCGAACGTGGATGACATTGCGCACCCAGTGCAAGAGGGACCGGGACTGCGCGAGCTGCGACTCGACATTCACTAGCGAGTAGTTGTAGACCAGCGACTGGACCACGGGGAGGTAGAGCTTGCCGGGATCGGCGGTCGAGAAGCCGGCGTTGCGATCCGGGGTCCACTGCATCGGCGTGCGCGAGGCGTCGCGATCCGGCAGCCAGATGTTGTCGCCCATGCCGATCTCGTCCCCGTAATACAGGAACGGCGACCCGGCCAGCGAGAACAGAAGGGCGTGCGCCAGCTCCTGCTCGGCTCGCGAGTTGTCGAGCAGAGGAGCGAGCCGGCGCCGGATACCGATGTTCGACCGCATCCGAGGGTCGTAGGCGTACCAGCCGTACATCGCCTGCCGGTATTCCTCGCTCACCATCTCGAGCGTGAGTTCGTCATGGTTGCGCAGGAAGATTCCCCAGGCAGCGCCGTCCGGCACGTCCTGGGTCTCGGCCAGCACACGCTTCAGTTCGGCGGCCGACTGCGAGCGCAGCGAGTAGAAGATGCGCGGCATGACCGGGAAGTCGAAGGCCATGTGGCACTCGGGCTCCTCGGGGGTGCCGAAGTACTCGGCAACCTCGGAAGGCCACTGATTGGCTTCGGCGATCAGCACCCGCCCGGGGTACTCGAGATCGACCATCGCACGCAGTCTCTTGATGAACTCGTGGGTCGCGGGCTCGCTCTCGCCGTTGCCCTCGTCGGTCTCGTACAGGTACGGGATCGCGTCGAGGCGCAGGCCGTCGACGCCCATGTCGAGCCAGTGGCGGACGACGTCGAACATCGCCTCGTGCACAGCCGGGTTCTCGAAGTTGAGGTCGGGCTGGTGGGAGAAGAAGCGGTGCCAGAAGAACTGGCGGCGTACAGGGTCGAAGGTCCAGTTCGACTCCTCGGTGTCCACGAAGATGATGCGCACGTTCTGGTACTTCTCGTCGGTGTCGCTCCAGACGTAGAAATCCCCGAACGGACCGTCGGGATCGCTGCGCGACTGCTGGAACCAGTCATGGGCGTCGGAGGTGTGGTTCATGACCAGATCGATGACGACGCGCATGTTGCGCTCGTGCGCCTTCGTGACCAGCTCGCGGAACTCGTCGAGGGTGCCGAATTCGGGGAGGATCCCCTTGTAGTCGGCGACGTCGTAGCCACCGTCGCGCAGGGGAGAGGTGTAGATCGGCGGGATCCAGAGGCCGTCGACCCCCAGCCACTGCAGGTAGTCGAGCTTGGAGATCAAGCCGCCGAGGTCTCCGGTGCCGTCGCCGTTCGAATCCACGAACGAGCGCACCATGACCTCGTAGAAGACCGAACGTCGATACCACTGCGGGTCGAGAGCCAGACCGGGCAGCGTGATGGGTGCGGTGAAGGTCACCGTTCGAGTCTAGGAGAGGGTGCCCAGCCTCCCGGCAATACAATCGCGGGTGTGACCGTCCCCACGCCGCACGCCGACGCGCTATCCCGCATCCCCGTCCGCGACGGTTCCCTCGAGGTGCTCGGCAGCACCACGCGGTACTGGGAGTACGGCCCCGCCGATGCGGCCCGCACGGTCGTGATCGCGCATGGCTATCGTGGCGATCACCACGGACTTGAGCCGGTCGTCGCCCTGCTTCCCGAAGTGCGCTTCATCAGCCCTGATCTGCCGGGATTCGGCGCTTCGACCCCGATGACCGGGGCACCCCACTCGATCGAGGGCTATTCGCGCTGGCTCGGCGCGTTCCTCGATGCCCTCGGCCTGCGCGGGTCCGCTGTGCTGCTCGGGCACTCGTTCGGGTCGATGATCACCACCTTT
>JBDSKH010000059.1:0-6136 GCA_039917005.1 Pseudolysinimonas sp. | reverse complement strand
GCGATCCTCGCCCAGCAGCTGCTGCGCCACAAGACGACGAAGCGGACCTTCCGCGCGGTGTTCTGGGTCAGCGTGCTCATCAACGTCTTCGTGTTCGTCGCGATCAATGCGCCCAACGTCGCGCAGTCGGTCGCCGACGTGCTGGGCGGGTGAGGCGCGTGACCCGTCCCCGCTTCTTCCGTCGGATCGCCGCCTTGCTGGTCGATTACTGCCTGATCCTGGGCTGGGCGGCTGTCATCGCGGCGATATCTGCCGGCATCGCCCTTGCTTCGGGCGGCTACGCGAACGGGCTCGCTGGGGGAACGGGCATGGCAGAGCTGCTCGGGTTCGTGTTCCTGGTGCTCCCGATCGGCATCTACCTCTTCGCCACGGAGGCGTCACCGCGTCAGGCGACGGTCGGCAAGCGGGCCTTGCGGATGCGAGTCGTCGCGCGAGATGGATCACGTCCGCCTGCGTGGCGCATCCTGGTGCGCACGATCGTCAAGCTGCTGCCCTGGGAGGTCGCGCACTTCTTCGTGTGGCACGCGTTCGCCGTCGTCTCCGGCGACGGGGTCTTCCCCGCCTGGCTGATCGCCGGCCTCGTCGTGGCCGATCTGCTCCCGGTCGCCTACGTGCTGACCGTGCTGCTCGAGCCCCAGCGACGCGGTCCGCACGACCTCGTGGCCGGTACGCGCGTCGTCATGCGGGACTAGACCGCGATCTGCGCCATCCGCGAGGCGACCGTCTCGCCGAACCGGCCGATGTACCCGGCCGGGTCGTCGGACTGCGTCCGCAGCTGGATGTGCTCGATGCCGAGCTCCGCCAGTTGCTCCGCATACCGCAGGAACGCGTCCGGATCGGCGACGGGGTTGGCGGTGCCGCCCTGCATCGTCTTCTCGATCGTCGAGTAGTCGCGGCCCTCGGTGTCGCAGTGCTCACGCAGCACCTCCAGCTTGCGCGCGACCTCGTCGACCTCGGTGACGTTGAGATTGCAGGCGTCGGCGTACTTCGCGACGAGGCGGAGCGTCTTCTTCTCGCCCCCTCCCCCGATGACGAGCGGCGGATGCGGTCGTTGGATCGCCCGCGGCACGTTGATGGTCTCGGCCAGCCGGTAGTGCGTGCCCTCGAATGGACCCTCGTCGTCGCTCCACATCTGCAGGACGATCTGCACCGCCTCCTCGAGGCGCTCGAACCGCTCGGAGATGTCCGGATACGGCACGCCGAGCGCCAGGTGCTCGCGCTCGTACCAGGCGGCGCCGATGCCGAGGAACGCGCGCCCCTCGCTCAGCACGTCGAGGGTGGTGGCGATCTTGGCGAGCAGTCCGGGGTGCCGATAGGTCACGCCCGTGACGACGGTGCCCAGCTTGACGCGCTGCGTCTTCGCGGCGAGGTAGCCGAGCGTCGTGTATCCCTCGAGCATCGGATCGTGCGCGGTCTGGAACCCCTCCATCTGGAAGAAGTGGTCCATGACCGTGAACCAGGATGCGCCTGCCTCCTCCGCGGCGGCCGCCGTGTCGGCGATGGTCGGTGCGAGGCTCGCGGGGTTGCCGGGCAGGGTGAAGTCGAGGAGATGGAATCCGAAGCGCATCCCCTCACGCTAGTTGCGTCGGTGGTCATTGACATGATCGAACGTATGTTCGACACTGGGATGATGGCTCCCCCGTCGTCTGGTGCTGCGGCCGTCGCGCTCACGGTGCCCGACGAGTTCGACGACCTGCCCAGCAGCCAGGGCGATGTGGTCCGCGAACTGCAGGCCCGCATCCGGCGCATGCAGCGCAACAAGCTCGATACCCGCGCGCTCCCCACGAACCCCGCTCTCGCCGATCTGCTTCCAGGCGGCGCCCTCGCCGCGGGCAGCGCGTACAGCGTCATCGACTCCACGACGCTCGCGCTGGGCCTGCTGCAGGGGCCGAGTGCCGCCGGCGCCTGGTGCGCCGTCGTCGGCATGCCCGATCTGGGTATCGAAGCCGCTGCCGGCCTCGGTATCGACCTCGAGCGCCTGGTTCTGGTGCCGCATCCGGGCGAGCAGTGGCTGTCGGTCGTCTCCGCCCTGGTGGATGTCGTGTCGGTCATGCTCGTGCGGCCGCCGATGCGAGACGGCCGGGTTCGTATCACCGACGGGTCGGCGAGCAAGCTCGCCTCGCGTCTGCGCCAGCGCGAGGCCGTGCTCGTCAGTCTCGGCGACTGGCCGAACGCGAACGCCCGCCTTGCCGTCAGCGGAAGCAGCTGGGCGGGGCTCGGGTCGGGTTTCGGCCACCTCACGGGGCGTCAGGTCACCGTCAGCTCAGCAGCCGCCGCGTGGCAGGGTCGCGCCAAGTCCCGCAGGCTCTGGCTTCCCGGTCCCGATCAGACGGTCACGGCCGTGGCGACCCGCAACGAAGAGCGGATGATGCGCAGTGCGGGCTGAGCCGCCTCGCTAGAAGGTCGGCAGCGCCAGCAGCCGGTCGGTCCACTGGCCGCCGGCGTAAGCCTGGATGAACGGTGCCAGTCCCGGCATCCGCACCACAGCGACCGGGGCCGTCTCGCGGTCGACCTCGACGACGGCGTCATTGCCCTGCTCGATCCACTCGACCATCGTGAACCGGTCCGTCTCCCCCGACAGGCCGTTCTCGAGACGCCAGCGGAACGCGATGATCGCCTCATGCTCCGCAGTGCGGTGATAGCGAACGTGGGTGATACGGGCGGCCATTCCGGGGCTCCAATGTAACGATTTGGTATCCCCCTCGCACAAGCTACAACCTCTACCGCAACGTTGCTAGGACATAAAGTCTCATGTTCCCCCGCAGCATGGGAGCGCGCACATGAGACTAAAACATCGGCAGCTGCAGCAGCGCGTCGGTCCATTGACCGTTCACATGCGTGCAGAGGAACGGCTCCTGGCCCGCGACGCGCACGACGCCCACCGCTGCCCACGCACCGTCGGCCGCGACCACGGCGTCGTTGCCCTGCTCGAGCCAGGCGAGCATCGACGCCTTGTCGCTCTCGCCGTTCTCCCCGGTATCCAGGCGCCATTTATACACGGCGATGTCTTCGTGCTTGCGGTATCCGTGGAAGCGGACATGCGTGATCTGAGCCGTCAAAACGGTACCTCTCGGGTGAACGCCCCGGCCGGGCAGTAACAGTGTTCACCCAAATGCGCTCGCGCGCACACTCGACCGCTCAGTCGTGCAGCCACGGCGTGCTCACGACGCCGATCAGAAGACCCTCGGGGCTGAGCATACGGGCAGTCGTCTGGCCCCAGGGCTCCACGCGGGTGCCATGGATGAGCACATGCCCGGCGGCGACCAGTTCTGCTTCGGCGGCCGCCACATCCGGCACCTCGAACTCGATGGTCGCCTGTGGGACAGGGAGGTCGGCGGGCCACTCGAGGGTGCCGAAGCATGATTCGGCGGCGTCTGCCAGCGGCCAGATGCCCAGGTGCTTCACCCCGGGCAGCTTGCCGGTGGAGTGATAGCCGTCTTCGTCGTTCTCCAACTGGACGCCCAAGGCGTCTCGGTAGAAGGCGAGCGAGGCAGCGGGATCGGCGGTGATCGGCGTGACGCCGGCAACGAAGAGGATCTCCATGCCGGGAGTCTCGCGGGTCCCACTGTCACCAGCCACTGTCGGAGGGGTTTGACACAGTCGAACATATGTTCGAGACTGGAACGTGGACCTCGCAGGGGCCGGTGAGACCGGCATGATGAACACCGGCGCACGCCTTCTCGTGCTCTGGGCCCCCGACTGGCCGGTCGCCGCCCACGCGAAGGCGCAACGCATCCCGAGCTCGCAGCCCATCGTGCTGCTCGAGAAGGGCACGGTGTTCGCCTGCTCGCCCGCGGCGCGTGCCGAGGGGGTGCGGCGCGGCATGCGGCAGCGCGAGGCGCAGGGCCGCTGCCCCGGGCTCCGGATGCTGCGCTACGACCCCGCGCTCGATGCGCGAGCCTTCGAGCCGGTGCTGTCCGCGCTCGAGCAGTCGCTCCCGGGCCTGCACCCCGTCCGGCCGGGAACCGTTGCCGTCCGCGCGCGCGGCCCTGCCCGCTACTACGGCGGCGAGCAGGCAGCCGCCCTCACCGTGCTCGGCATCGTCACCGACCTCGGGGTCGAGCACGCCCGGGTCGGCATCGCCGACGGCCTGTTCGCGGCCGAGCGTGCCGCTCGGTGGGTGCCGGGCACCGATCCGGTCACCATCGTCGCGCCCGGCGACCAGGGGGCCTTCCTCGCCACCCTCCCGATCACCATGCTCGAAGACCCGGAGCTCTCGTCGCTGCTCCCCCGTCTCGGCATCCGCACCCTGGGAGAGTTCGCGGCGCTCGAGGTGAGCGACGTCGTGGCCAGGTTCGGGCCCATGGGGGCGCGGCTGCACGCCCTCGCCGCCGGCAGGGATCCGCGGCCGGCGACCCCCCGCATCCCGCCCCGCGACGTCGACGTGCAGGTCGATTTCGAACCGCCCCTCGATCGCGTCGACCAGGTCGCTTTCGGCGTGCGTGCCGCCGCCGACGACTTCGTCACCGCGCTGCTGGCACAGCACCTGGTCTGCACCGCGCTTCGGGTGGAGTTCTCTGCCGATCAACAGAGCGGCGAGAACGGCGGATTCAACGAGCGGGTGTGGCTGCACCCGCGGTCGTTCACGGCTGCGGAGGTCGTCGACCGGGTGCGCTGGCAGCTCGACGGGGCGCAGCTCGGCTCGGCCGTCGCGCGGGTGCGCATCAGCCCCGACGCGGTGGATGCCGTCGGCGCCCATGAGCGCGGGCTGTGGGGAACGGGGCCAGACGAGGGTGTGCACTCCGGGTTGTCGCGCGTGCAGGGGATGGTGGGGCACCAGGGCGTCCTGACGGCAGCCGCATCCGGCGGACGCACCCCCGCCGAGCGGCAGACCCTCGTGCCGTGGGGCGATCGCCCCCTCGTCGCACGGGATCCCGCGAAGCCGTGGCCGGGATCCCTGCCGCCGCCCGCACCGGCCACCGTGTACGAGCTGCCACGGCAGATCGCGGTGCACGACGCGCGCGGCAGGCCGGTCAGCGTCGACGGCCGCGGAGAGCTGAGCGCGCCGCCCGCCGTGATGGTGTCGCAGACCGGCTCCCGCCGCGAACTGACCGCGTGGGCGGGACCGTGGCCCCTCGACGAGCGCTGGTGGGATGCCGCGGCTGCCCGTACCGCATCCCGGTTCCAGGCCGTCGACGGCGAGGGGATGGCATGGCTGCTCGTGCTGGACTCCGAGGGCTGGTGGGCAGAGGGCCGCTATGACTGAGGGCGGCTGCTGATGGGATGGAACAACCCGCCCATCAAGTGGAGCGAGTTCGAACGGGCGCTGAGCGACACCCGGCGCCCCCGGCAGATGCCGCTCAACGCCGACGGCGGTGACAGCCCCGCCTGGTCGCTGCGGCGCGGGCCCTATGTCGCCCAGCAGATCGAGCGCGATCCCGACGCACTCCCCTATGCCGAGCTGCACGCCCACTCGAGTTTCAGCTTCCTCGACGGTGCCTCCGGGCCGGAGCAGCTGCTCGAAGAGGCGGAGCGCCTCGGCCTGCACGCCCTCGCGATCACCGATCACGACGGCTTCTACGGCATCGTGCGTTTCGCCGAGGCCGCCGAGACCGCGAGCGTGAAGACGGTGTTCGGCGCCGAGCTCTCCCTCGGCCTCAGTGAGCCGCAGAACGGAGAGGCCGATCCAGAGGGCAGCCATCTGCTCGTGCTGGCCCGCCAGGAGGAGGGCTATCACCGCCTGGCCGCCGCCATCACCGAGGGTCAGTTGCGCGGGGCGGAGAAGGGCAGGCCGATCTACGATCTCGACGAGCTCGCCGCCCACGCCGGCGGGCACTGGGTGGTGCTGACCGGATGCCGCAAGGGTGCGGTGCGGCAGGCGCTGGAGGGAGGCGATGCGGGCGACGAGCTCGATCGCCTCGTCGCGCTCTTCGGGCACGACAACGTCTACGTCGAGCTCATCGACCACGGCAACCCGCTCGACACCGATCACAACGACGCGCTGGCCGCCCTGGCCGCCGAGCGCGGGCTGCCGGTCATCGCGACGGGCAACGTGCACTACGCCTCCCCCGACCAGCGCCACCTCGCGACGGCCGTCGCCGCCGTGCGCGCGAGCCGCAGCCTCGACGAGCTGGACGGGTGGCTGCCGCCCGCTGGCACGGCGCACCTGCGATCGGGGCGCGAGATGCGCGCCCGG
>JBDSKH010000058.1:0-7231 GCA_039917005.1 Pseudolysinimonas sp. | reverse complement strand
GCGACGACCGCCATGAGCCGGAGAATCACTGGTCGGCGCACCAGGCCTCCTCACCGCGTCGGATGGGAGGCAGAGTACACCCGCGGATTACCGGTGTGCGGCCCCTAGCGCTGGGCGAACGCGCTTTCGTAGAGGCAGACGGATGCCGCCGTCGCCAGGTTCATCGACTCGGCGTGGCCGTAGATCGGCACCTTGACGATGCGATCGGCGAGCTTCAGCGACTCATCCGAGAGGCCGTGCGCCTCGTTGCCGAACAGCCACGCCGTCGGCTGCGCGAGTTCGTCGCGCACATCCGGGAGATCGACGCCCTTCACGTCGGCGGCCAGAATGCGCACGCCGGCGGCCCGCACCGCATCCAGAGCCGTCTCGAGGGCGATGCCCTGCGAGACGGGGAGGTGGAAGATCGAGCCGGTCGTCGACCGCACGACCTTCGGGTTGTAAGCGTCGACGCTGCGTCCGGTCAGGATGACCCCGTCGGCGCCGGCCGCGTCGGCGGCACGGATGATCGTGCCCGCGTTGCCGGGGTCGCGGACCTCTTCGAGGACCGCGATCAGTCGCGGGCCACCGGAGAGCAGCTGCTCCACCGAGACCGGGAACTGGCGGCAGACGGCGATGACGCCCTGCGGTGTCACCGTGTCGGCCATGGCGTCGAGAACGTGCTCGCTGACCGTCTCGGGGGTGATGCCTGCTGCGGATGCGCGTTCGACGAGTGCCGCGTACCGATCGGATGCGGCAGCCGTCACGAAGAGGTCGACGAGCGACTCCGGATGGTAGGCGAGGGCCTCGGCGACGGCCTGCGGGCCCTCGGCCAGGAAGAACCCGGTCTCTTGGCGCGCACTGCGCTTGGCGAGCTTCGCCACGGCACGCACCCGCGGCGAGCGCGGGTTGTCGATCACGTTTCGATCGTACGGTCGCCGGGTGAACAATCGGTGACGACGCGCAAACGCCGGTTGAGTAGCGCCGGAAGCGCGTATTGAAACCGTCTCGCGAAAGAGGTTTCGACGCACCGCTTCGCGGCTACTCAACCGGCGTAGTGACTTACGCGGCGTCTGCCTTCGCGTTGACGTCCTTGGGCAGAGCGGCCTTGGCCGCGGCCACGAGACCGGCGAAGGTCTCGGGCTCGGTGATTGCCAGGTCGGCCAGGATGCGACGGTCGACCTCGATGCCGGCCAGGCCGAGGCCCTGGATGAGGCGGTTGTAGGTCAGTCCGTTCGCACGGGCAGCCGCGTTGATGCGCTGGATCCAGAGGCGGCGGAACTCGCCCTTCTTCGCGCGACGGTCGCGGTACGCGTAGACGAGGGAGTGGGTGACCTGCTCCTTCGCCTTGCGGTACAGGCGCGACCGCTGACCGCGGTAGCCCTCTGCGCGCTCGAGCGTTGTGCGGCGCTTCTTGGCGGCGTTGACCGCCCTCTTTACACGTGCCATTTCAGTTCGTCCTTACGATTCTGGGCCGGGCTACTTGCCCAGGAGCCTTTTGATGACCTTGGCGTCCTGCGGCGCAAGGACGACCTCGCGGTTGAGGCGACGAGTCACCTTGGAGGACTTGCGCTCGAGGTGGTGGCGCATGCCAGCCCCCTGCTTCATGACCTTGCCGGAACCGGTGATCTTGAAACGCTTCTTCGCACCCGAGTGCGTCTTCTGCTTAGGCATTCGTCTCTTCTTCTTTCTGTGGTGCTGTCTCCGCCGGAGCGGGGGTCTTGGGTGCGGGTGCGGCGGCCTTGGGTGCAGCGGCCTTGGGTGCCGGGGCCTTCTTCGGCGCAGCGGACTCCGCTTCGGCCGGCTTCGCCTGCGACGTGTCCTGGCGCGGCCGCTTCTCTGCGGCCTTTTTGGCCATGGCCTCGGCCTTGGCGTCAGCCTTGTTCTTCAGCGGGCCGATGACCATGACCATGTTGCGGCCGTCGATGGTCGGGGTGGACTCCACCGTTCCGAACTCGGCGACATCCTCGGCGAAGCGCTGCAGCAGACGCACGCCCTGCTCGGGGCGTGACTGCTCGCGACCCCGGAAGAGGATCATCGCCTTCACCTTGTCACCTGCCTGAAGGAACCCGAGGGCTCGCTTCATCTTCGTCTCGTAGTCGTGGGTGTCGATCTTGAGGCGGAAACGGACCTCTTTGAGGATCGTGTTCGCCTGGTTGCGGCGGGCCTCCTTGGCCTTTTGCGCCGCCTCGTACTTGAACTTGCCGTAGTCCATGATCTTGACGACCGGGGGCTGGGAGTCGGGCGAGACCTCCACCAGATCCAGGTCGGCTTCCTGCGCCAGGCGCAGTGCGTCTTCGATGCGGACGACGCCGACCTGTTCTCCGTTGGGTCCGACGAGGCGGACCTCGGGGACGCGGATCCGGTCGTTCGTTCTGGGATCGCTGATGCGGTTCTCCTTCGTGATGGTTCATTGCACGAAAGAGGCGAAAACCCGCAGCGTCGCTGCGCAATACACCCTGACTACCTGCCGTCTTGCGACGACCGGCGGAGTGACACTGACCCGGCTAACCTTGAGATGCGGTCGACGGGTGGGATTTCTCCACTTTCGTTGGTTCCGAGGATCTGGCCCCGGAGCCCGCATGAGTTTAGCAGAGGAACCACACGTGAGTGACGAGCGGCAGCAGCCGGTGGATGTGGACACTGTCGCCGTCGGATACGACGCGGTAGAGCCGGAACTGCGGGATATCGGTGACGTCCCGGCGATCGAGGTCATCAACACGGTGGCCGTCCACCTGCTGAGCGCCGCCGCCGTCAAATGCGGCCTGGCCGACGAGCCCGACGCCGAATCCGATCTCGATGAGGCGCGCAAGCTCATCGATGCTCTGGCCGGCCTCGTGACCGCCGCCGCCCCGCACCTCGGCGATCACCACGCGCGCGCACTGCGCGACGGGCTGCGCTCGGTGCAGCTCGCGTTCCGGGAGGCGTCGCCTTTCCCTGACGACATCGGCAAGGGCCCCGGCGAGAAATGGACCGGGCCCGTCACCTGACGGCAGCGCGCGCTCGCTCGAAAGCGGCCACTGTCGCGGCGACCTCCGCCTCGTGGGTCTGCCAGTTGCTGACCGAGATGCGGATCACGGCCCGGTCGCGCCAGCGGCTCGGGCTCGGGAAGACCCCTCCCTCGGCCATGATCGCGTCGTACACCGCGGTCGTGGTCGCGTCATCCTCGAACGCGATGCACACCTGGGTGTAGACGACGTCATTCACGATGGTCGCCCCGGGGATCGCGGCGATGCCCGCGGCGATCCCTCGTGCGGAATCCACGAGCCCCTCCACGAGCTCCCGGACGCCCTCCCTGCCGAGCGACGCCAGGGCCGCCCACACGGGGACGCCGCGCGCGCGACGTGACAGTTCGGGGACGTACTCGTGCGGATCGGGGACAGCGGCATCGATGAGGTATGCCGCGTGGTGGGAGAAGGCGCGAGTCGCGGCCGCCGGGTCGGCGATGATGGCCACGCCGCAGTCGTAGGGCGTGTTGAGCGTCTTGTGAGCGTCGGTCGCCCAGGAGTCCGCCCCCGCCATCCCGTCGGTCAGGGCCGCGAGTGACGGCGTCGCTGCCGCCCACAGCCCGAAGGCGCCGTCGACGTGCACCCACGCACCGGCCTCGCGTGCCGAGGCGATCGCCTCGCGAAAGGGATCGAACGAGCCGGAATGCACATTCCCCGCCTGCAGGCACAGGATGGTGGGGCCGTCGGTGCCGTCGAGTGCCGCCCGCAGCGCAGCGGCATCGATCCGCCCCTCGTCGTCGCTCGCCACCAGCTCCGGCTCCCCGAGCCCCAGGTAGCGCAGCGCCATGTCGATCGAGCTGTGCCGCTCGGCGCCCGCAACCACTCGCACACGGGGCGCGCCGCTCAGCCCGTCCCGTGCGACGTTCCACCCCCGCTCGGCGAGCACGGAATCGCGCCCCGCAGCCAGCCCGGTGAAGTTCGCCATCGTGGCACCCGTCACGAAGCCGACGGCCGACATCCGTGGAAGGTCGAGGGCGTCGAGCAGCCACCGCCCCGCAGCATCCTCGATCGTGATCACGCCGGGAGTCGCATCCCGCATCCCGGCGTTCTGGTCCCATGCGCTGACCAGCCAGTCGGCGGCGAGCGCTGCCGGCACCGTGCCGCCCATCACCCATCCGAAGAACCTGCCGGACGGACCGGCCATGAGCCCAGGCTCCACGAGCGCGACCAGGTCGTCGGTCACCTCCCGGGGTGTGCGGCCCTTCTCGGGGATGGACGGGGACAGCCGGGATGCGAGGGTCGCGGCGTCGTCGGAAGCCGGCACCCGGCGGTCGGCGAGCGAATCCAGCCAGCGCTGCGCGTGTGCGACGGCGGAAGTCAGCTCGGGACGCGGATCAGTTGCCATCCGGCCAGGGTGTCTCGCCGCCCGTCGCGCGTCAAGATGCCAGCCGTCAGGCGATAGCCTCGACCACGACGCCGATCGAGTCGACGCGCTCGGCGATGAGGGCGTCGGCAGCCCAGCGTTCCCCGAGGCGCGCCACCAGCGCATCCAGTTCTGCCTTATCCAGTCCTTCGCGCACAGAGAGTTGCACCAGCAACTCCGCGCCGGCGAGGCGGGCGTCGGGATCGCCGGGCGCGAGCTGCATGGCCACGAGTTCCCCCTCCCCCGACGACGACTCGAGGAACGCGTCGAGCACTCCGGGGTCTTCGAAACACGGGATCCAGCGCGCGCCCGTCGCGAGCGCAGGGAACGCGGGGCGGCGCACCACGAACTGGGTGGGCGACCCCGGATCCACGATGATGAGCGGGGTGCCCTCCGCGGCGACCGCCAGCGCGATGCGCGGGACGGTGATCGGGATCGGGCGTGCCGAGGCGTTCCACTGGCGCATGGTGTCGGTCGAGGTGAACGCCGGCAGCACCGGGCGCCCGTCGGGTCCGGCTGCTGTCACCAGCGACAGCTCCTGCGTCTTGTCGACGAGTTGCCCGTGAGCGCCGATGCCCTCGTCTCCGCGCGTCGCGAGCAGGGGCAGCAGCAGCCGGGCGTCGTGCAGGGCCTCGACGACGTCGACGAGCCCGACCTCATGGGCTCGGAATCGGCGGATCGCCTCGATCACGCGCTCCGGCGCACTGCCGTCGTCGGCAGCATCCGGATTCTCGTGGAAGGACCGGCCCTCCCACGGGACCCCGGCACTGTCGCCGGTGTTCTCGGACATCAGCGCCCCGCGACGTCCAGCGCCTCGGGCAGCGTGAACGCCTTGGCATAGAGGGCCTTGCCGATGATGGCGCCCTCGAGCCCGTGCGGCACGAGCTCGCGGAGGGCGACGATGTCGTCCAGGTCGGCGACGCCACCGGATGCGATGACGGGCTTGGGCGTGCGCTCCATGACCTGACGCAGCAGCTCGAGATTCGGGCCCTGCAGGGTGCCGTCCTTCGTCACATCGGTGACCACGTAGCGTGCACAGCCCGCGGCTTCGAGGCGGTCCATGACGGCCCAGAGGTCGCCGCCGTCCTTCGTCCACCCGCGAGCGGCGAGTGTCGTGCCGCGCACGTCGAGACCGATGGCGATGGCCTCGCCGTATTCGGCGATCACGTGCGCCGCCCACTCGGGGTTCTCGAGCGCTGCGGTGCCGAGATTGATGCGCTTGGCGCCGGTCGCGAGCGCGGCGTCGAGGGTCGCGTCGTCGCGGATCCCGCCCGACAGCTCGATGTTGACCTTGCGCGGCGTGTTCTTCACGACCTTCTTGATGATGCCGTGGTTGTTGCCGCGGCCGAAGGCGGCATCGAGGTCGACGAGGTGAATCCAGGTGGCACCCTGGCTGGCCCAGAGATCGGCGGCCTCGATCGGATCGCCGTAACTGGTCTCGCTGCCCGCCTCGCCCTGGGTGAGCCGGACGGCTTTGCCGTCGGAGACGTCGACCGCCGGGAGGAGGGTCAGGGCGGGGGCGGTATTGAACTCGGTCATGCTCGACTTTCTGCGGGCGCACCCGCGGACAAGTTCCCGATAATAGTCCCGTTCAGAGGGAACGGAGCCAGTTGCCCAGCAGCCGGATGCCGGCCTCGCCCGACTTCTCCGGGTGGAACTGGGTCGCCGAGAGCGGGCCGTTCTCGGCCGCCGCGACGAAGCGCTCTCCGTGCTCGGCCCAGGTGACGCGGGGGGCGGCGAAACCGCGCGACGCCTCGAGGTTCCACGTGCGTGCGGCATAGGAGTGGACGAAATAGAAGCGCTCGTCATGTATGCCGTCGAACAGGACCGAATCCGAGGGGGCTTCGACGGCGTTCCACCCGATGTGCGGCAGCACGGGAGCGGTCAGCTCGTCGACCACCCCCGGCCAGTGGCCGAGCCCCTCGGTGTCGACACCGCGCTCGACGCCACGGTCGAACAGGATCTGCATGCCCACGCAGATGCCGAGCACCGGCCGACCACCCGCCAGGCGCCGTTCGATCAGGGGGCCGGCGCGCACCGCATCCAGGCCGGCCATCACGGCTGCGAACGCGCCGACGCCGGGCACGACGAGTCCGTCGGCGACCGCCACGCGTTCCCGGTCGGCCGTCAGCTCGACGTTCGCCCCGGCGGCTTCGAGCGCCTTCGCCGCCGAGTGCACGTTGCCGGACCCGTAGTCGAGCACGACGACGGTCGGCCGGGCGCCGCCCGGATCGATCGCGGCCATCGCTACAGCGCGCCCTTCGTCGAGGGGACGCCCGTCACGCGCGGGTCGGGCTCGACGGCGCTGCGGAAGGCACGCGCGAAGGCCTTGAACTCCGCCTCGGCGATGTGGTGGGGATCACGCCCGCCGAGCACGGTGATGTGCACCGTGATGCCCGCGTTGTAGGTGATCGACTCGAAGACGTGCCGCACGAGCGAGCCCGTGAAGTGGCCGCCAATGCGGTGGTGGGCGAATCCGGGGGGCTCGCCGGAGTGCACGAGGTACGGGCGTCCCGACAGGTCGACGACGGCCTGCACCAGCGCCTCGTCGAGAGGGACAAGGGCGTCGCCGTAGCGGCTGAGCCCCGCCTTGTCGCCGAGCGCCTCTTTGATGGCCTTGCCGAGCACGATTCCGGTGTCTTCGACGGTGTGGTGCACGTCGATGTCGGTGTCGCCCTTGGCGGTGACCGTCAGGTCGACGAGCGAGTGCTTCGAGAACGCGGTGAGCAGGTGGTCGAAGAACGGCACGGTCGTGTCGATCTTCGAGGTACCGGTGCCGTCGAGGTCCAGCGTCAGGTCGATGGTCGACTCGCTGGTCGCGCGACGGATCGTCGAGGTCCGGGGGCTCGCGCTGCGCGGGCTGCTCATGCGGCGATCCTATCGG
>JBDSKH010000057.1:0-4808 GCA_039917005.1 Pseudolysinimonas sp. | reverse complement strand
CGAGCGTCGTGAGGATCACGAGACCGTGCTTGCCGCGCGCGGCGCCGTACCGGGCCTCGGCGACACCGGCCGCATCCGCGTCGTTCACGAACGTGATGTCGCGTTTCAGTGCACCCTCGAAGAGATGCTCTGCCTCGAGGCCGATCCAGGCCTGGGAGACGTTCGCCGCCGACATCGTGCGGCCGTTCAGCACGACCGCCGGGAAGCACACGCCGACCGGGATGCCGATGGCGATATCGCCGAATCCGTCCGCCATCTGCACGACCGCGGCGACGATGTCGTCGGGCTCACCGCCCGGGGGAGTCGCGACCTTGACGCGCTCGCTCTTCAACTCACCGGTGGCGACGTCGACGACGGCACCTTTGATGCCGGTTCCGCCGATGTCGATGCCGATGGCGAGGGTCGTCATGACCCCATCCTTTCAGCAGGCGGCAACGTGAGCAGATCGGCCCCGCGCTCGGTCACGACGAGGGTGTGCTCGAATTGCGCCGTGAGGGCCTTGTCGCGCGTGGCGATGGTCCAGCCGTCGGCCCATTCGTCCCAGTCGGGGCTGCCGATCGTGAGCATCGGCTCGATCGTGAACACCATGCCGGGTTGCATGGGCGTGTCGAATGCGGGCGCGGCGTCGTAGTGCGGGACGACCAGGGACGAGTGGAAGCTCGCCCCGACCCCGTGGCCCGTGAAATCGCGCACGACGCCGTAACCGAAGCGCTTGGCATAGGACTCGATCGCCCGCCCGATCGCGTTGATCGGGCGACCCGGCGCGACCGCCTTGATGCCGCGGTTCAGGGCCTCTCGCGTGCGCTCGATCAGGTCTGCGGCATCCTGGCCGACCCGCCCGACCGGGAATGTGGCGTTCAGGTCACCGTGCATGCCGTTCTTGAACGCGGTGATGTCGACGTTCAGGATGTCGCCCTCGATGAGATGCGTGTCGTCGGGGATGCCGTGGCAGACGACCTCGTTGAGCGACGTGCAGCACGATTTGGGGAAGCCGCGATACCACAGGGTCGACGGATAGGCGTCGTGGTCGATCAGATACGCGTGCGCGATCGCGTCGAGTTCGTCGGTCGTGATGCCGGGCCGGATGGCGGCGCCCACCGCATCCACGGCGCCGGCGGCGATGCGGCCGCTCTCGCGGATGCGTTCGACCTCGCTCGGCGAGTACACATCACCGTGGCCGTCGTCGCGCGGTTCCGGGCGCCCGACGTACTCGGGCCGGGGGATCCGCGCGGGCACGGAACGCTCGGGCGAGAGGCGCCCCGCCGTCAGGTGACCGGCAGCGTCTCGGGGCATCCTCTGAGCCTACGGGCGCGGGGCCGAGCGTAGAGTTGCCGCATGAGCGAGTGGTGGTACAACCACAAGACAGGCGAGGTGGAGGAGGGGCCGCAGTCCCTCGGATCCGAGCGCGACGGCCCCTACGCGTCCCGGGAGGACGCGGCACGAGCCCCCGAGATCGCCCGCGAGCGCGCAGCCGCCTGGGCGGCCGAGGACGAATCCGACGGCTAGTCCCGGCTACTCCTCGTAGGAGTGCTCGGCGTCGGGGTAGGCGCCCGAGCCGACATCGGCGATCCAGGCCGTCGCCGCGTCGGTCAGAACCTCGGCCACATTCGCGTACTGCTTCACGAACTTCGGGATGCGGCCCGTGGTCAGCCCCGCCCAGTCGGTCCAGACGAGAAGCTGGCCGTCGGTGTGCGGGCCGGCGCCGACGCTGATCGTGGGGATCGTGAGCTCCTCGGTGACGCGCTTCGCGACATCCGCAGGCACCATCTCCATGACGACGGCGAACGCGCCGGCGTCCTCGACGGCGTGGGCGTCGGCGATGAGGGCGTCGGCACGCTCGCCGCGACCCTGGATGACGTGCCCACCCAGCTGATGCTCGCTCTGCGGCGTGAAGCCGATGTGCCCCATGACCGGGATGCCGGCCGACACGATCCGCCGGATCTGCTCGGCCGAGCGAACGCCCCCCTCGAGCTTGACCGCGTGCGCGCCCGTCTCCTTCATGAAACGGAAGGCCGTGTGGAGCGCCTCGTCGGGGCCGGTCTCATACGATCCGAACGGCATGTCCGCAACGACGAATGCGCGCTGCACGGCGCCGGCGACGGCACGGGTGAGCGGGATGAGATCGTCGATCGAGACCGGGATCGTCGTGTCGTACCCGAAGACGTTGTTGCCGGCCGAGTCGCCGACGAGCAGGAAATCGATGCCCGCCTTGTCGAAGATCGCGGCCGTGAGCATGTCGTAGCTCGTCAGCCCGGTGATCTTGATGCCCTGTTCCTTGGCGTTCTGGAAGTGGCGGGTACGGACCTTCTTGACGGGCTCAGCCATTCCGCCAGTCTGGCACTTCTGCGTTCCACGGGCGTGACAGCCCGGACCGGGCGAACGCGCCGCGGTCAGGGCGGTAGCCTGATAACCGCGACATTCGCTTCCGTGAAAGGGCCGCCGTGGATAAGCAGCGTGACTTCGTTCTCCGCACGATCGAGGAGCGCGGCGTCAAGTTCGTCCGCCTGTGGTTCACGGATGTCGTCGGCACCCTGAAGTCGGTGGCGCTCGCCCCGGCCGAGGTCGAGGGTGCCTTCAACGAGGGCGTCGGATTCGACGGTTCCGCGATCGAGGGACTCACCCGCTCGCACGAGGCCGACGTGCTCGCTCACCCGGATCCCACGACCTTCCAGATCCTCCCCTGGCGCGGCGAGATCGACCCGACCGCCCGCATGTTCTGCGATATCACGACCCCCGACGGCCAGCCGGCGACGGCAGACCCGCGCAACGTCCTGAAGCGCGCGCTCAACAAGGCCGCCGATCGCGGGTTCACGTTCTACACGCACCCCGAGATCGAGTTCTACCTGCTCAAGTCGTCGAAGCTCGACGGCGGCCTGCCGCAGCCGGTCGACTCCGCGGGCTACTTCGACAACGTCCCCGGCGGCACGGCCAACGACTTCCGCCGCCGTTCGGTGCGCATGCTCGAGGATCTCGGCATCTCCGTCGAGTTCAGCCACCACGAGGCCGGCCCCGGACAGAACGAGATCGACCTGCGCTACGCCGACGCGCTCACCATGGCCGACAACATCATGACCTTCCGCACCGTGATCAAAGAGGTCGCGATCGAGCAGGGCGTCTACGCGACCTTCATGCCGAAGCCGCTCAGCGGGCAGCCCGGATCCGGCATGCACACCCACATGTCGCTCTTCGAGGGCGACACGAACGCGTTCTTCGACGCCGCGGGCCAGTACCAGCTGTCGACGATCGGCCGGCAGTTCGTCGCGGGGCTGCTGAAGCATGCTCCCGAGATCACGGCCGTCACGAACCAGTTCGTGAACTCCTACAAGCGGCTCTGGGGCGGGGACGAGGCGCCCAGCTACCTCACCTGGGGTCACAACAACCGCTCTGCGCTCGTGCGCGTCCCGCTCTACAAGCTCGGCAAGGGCCAGAGTGCCCGCATCGAGTACCGGGCCATGGACTCCGCGGCGAATCCCTACCTCTCGTTTGCGCTGCTGCTCGCCGCAGGGCTCAAGGGCATCGAGGAGGGCTACGAGCTGCCTCCGGAGGCCGACGGCGACGTCTGGAGCCTCACCGACGCCGAGCGCCGCGCCCTCGGCTACGACAGCCTGCCGGCGAGCCTCGACCGCGCCCTCGGGCTCATGGAAGAGAGCGACCTCGTCGCCGAGACGCTCGGCGAGCAGGTGTTCGAGTACGTTCTGGCCAACAAGCGGCGCGAGTGGGCCGGATACCGCGCCCAGGTGACGCCGTTCGAGCTCGAGAGCAACCTGGAGATCCTCTAGCGGAGCGGGGCGGCCCCAGAGGCCTGACAGCATGACGCGGACGACGACGACCCTCACCGAGCTGGCGAAGATCGGTTTCGCCGACCTCGGGGGTGCCAGCGAGGCTCTCGCTTCCGTGCCGACCACCGTGACGCCGCTCTTCGGTGCCGCGGCAGACCCCGATCAGGCATTGCGATTCGTCGGCACTCTGCGCGACGCTGCCCCGGATGCCGTGGCCGGCATCCTGGCGCACGCGGACGACGCGCAACGCCTGCTGCGAGTGCTCGGCGCGTCCGAGGGCATGGCGGCTTTCCTCGTGCGGCACCCCGAGCAGCTCGCCGCTCTTCGCGATCCTCTCGAGTCGCCCCTGACGGAGGCGAACTATCGTGCGCTCCTCAAGAAGGCGGTCGCGAGGAAGACCGGTGAGGGGGGCTGGAACGCGCTGCGCATCGCCTACCGGCGCGAGTTGCTGCGCCTGGCCGCATGGGACCTCGAGCAGGCGAGCGCCCTCGCCGTCGTCGACCGGGTGGGCGTGGCGCTGGCGGACCTGGCGGGAGCCGCCCTCGACGCCTCCCTGACCCTGGCGCGAGCAGCGAGCCGGTTCCCGGCCGAGGACCTCGCCGCCACGAAGCTCGCGATCATCGGCATGGGCAAGGCCGGTGCCCGCGAGCTGAACTACCTGAGCGATGTCGACGTGATCTTCGTCACGGGGTCGGAAGCGACCGTCGCTGTCGCCACCCGCCTCGCGATGGACACCATGAAGGGCATCGCCGATCTCGCGGTCGAGCCGCCGCTCTGGGAGGTGGATGCGAACCTACGCCCCGAGGGCAAGGACGGCGCGCTGGTGCGCAGCCTCGATTCGCACATCGCCTACTACGAGCGCTGGGCCAAGAGCTGGGAGTTCCAGGCCCTGCTGAAGGCACGTCCCCTCGCCGGCGACCGCGAGCTGGGGGAGGCGTACGTCGCCCGCGTGGAGCCGTTCATCTGGTCGAGTGCCTCGCGCGAGGGATTCGTCGACTCCGTGCAGCGGATGCGGGAGCGCGTCACGGC
>JBDSKH010000056.1:0-11458 GCA_039917005.1 Pseudolysinimonas sp. | reverse complement strand
GCGTCGCCGCGACGCGCTCGCGATGCTCGAGCTGATGCAGCAGGTGACGACCGCGCCTGGCACCATGTGGGGCCCCAGCATGGTCGGCTTCGGCAGCTACCACTACACGTACGCGTCGGGTCGCGAGGGCGACTGGTTCGTGGTCGGTTTCGCGCCGCGCTCCTCCGCCCTGACCATCTACGGCATCCACCACGATGACGCGTACGGGGCGCCCGCAGATCTGGCGAGGCTCGGCCCCCACACGACCGGCAAGGGCTGCGTCTACATCAAGGACCTGTCACTGGTCGACCGCGACGAGCTCGTCCGGCTGGTGCGCGAGGCGTGGGAGAAACGCGAGACCGCCGGACAGCTGCACAGCGATCAGGTGATCACCCGGCCTGACGGCTAGGACGCGTGGGCGCCGCTGCCTAGAACACGACGCGCGCGACGACGTGCACCGGTCCGTCGGCCGTGGCCTCGGGCGGGTCGACCGACACGATCTCGGCGTAGACGGAGGACGGTGGCGTCGCCTCGAACTGCGCGTCCGTCATGTCCCAGACGTACGGACCCTCGAACGCGTCCATGAATTCGAGGTCGTCGCCGGCTACTGATCGAGGTGCCGCCGGTCGAGGTGGATCCCCGCGATCATGCAGCGCACCGACCCGCCCTCGAGCTCGATGGTCGACACGTCGACCGGCAGGATGCGGGCGCTCATCTCGATGATCGCGCGCTGATCGGCGGTGAGGCTGCGATCCGCCCGCGCCGAGAGCGCGAGCACGCGCCCCTGGGTGCCGTGCAACTCGATCGCGTTACCCGCGAAATCCGCGATCTGCTCGTTGCCAAGGGCGATGAGCTCGCGCCCCGGTTCGACGAGGCGGTCAGCGATCTCGGCACGCCGCTCGGAGTTCGACATCAGGTCGAGCCCGACGAGGGCGAAGTCGGTGCCGATGCACATCATGACGTTGGTGTGGTAGATCGGGGCGCCCTCGAACTCGGCGTCGAACACCATCGGCTCGTACCCGAACGCCGTGCAGAACCGTTCGAGGACGATCGGGTCGGCCCGGTGCGACCGCACCGCGTAGGCGACCCGGTTGAGCCCGTCGAGCACCATCGCGCCGGTGCCCTCGAGGTAGAGCCCGTCGACCTCGAGTCCCGAGTAGTCGACGATCTCCTGCACCCGGTACTGCTTCTTGAGCAGCTCGAGCACATCGCCGCGGCGCTCGAGCCGGCGGTTGGGCGAGTACATCGGGTAGACGGCGATGCGCCCGCCCGCGTGGGTCGAGAACCAGTTGTTCGGGAAGACGCTGTCAGGACGCGTCTCCTCCTCGTCCTCGAAGAGGTGCACGGTGATGCCGGCGCCCTCGAGCGCCTCGGCCAGGCGGGTGGCGTCGTCGTACGCGGCTTTCGCGATGTCCGTCGCCGCCCGTGCGGCGTCCGTGCGCTGGAAGGCGTTGTCGCCCGCGGTCTCCGGGTTGGAGGCGAAGTGGTGCGGGCGGATGAGCACGACGGCTCCGGGTGCTTGGACCGACATCGTCGTCGTTCCCTCTCGTGCGGTGCGGTGGATGGGCCTAGGCGTTGGCGAGCGCGTGGTGCAGCACGCTGGTGAAGAAGGTGAGTCCGTCGGTTCCCGAGCGCATGGCGGCGGGGGTGTCCGGGCCGAAGCCCGGCTCGGACGCGTGCTCGGGATGCGGCATCAGCCCGACCACGTTGCCGGCCGCGTTGGTGAGGCCCGCGATGTCGTCGAGCGATCCGTTGGGATTGATGCCGACGTAGCGGAAGGCGACCTGGCCCTCGCCCTCGAGGCGCTTGAGCGTCTCGTCGTCGGCGATGAACCCGCCCTCGCCGTTCTTCAGGGGCACCGTGATCTGCTGCCCCTCCTGGAATCCGTTCGTCCACGCCGTAGAGGCGTTCTCGACCCGCAGCACCTGGTCGCGGCAGATGAACTCACCGTGGTCGTTGCGGATGAGGCCGCCGGGCAGCAGATGCGCCTCGACCAGGATCTGGAATCCGTTGCAGATCCCGAGCACCGGGGTGCCCGCGTTCGCGGCATCGATGACCTCGGACATGATCGGCGAGCGGGCGGCGATGGCGCCGCAGCGCAGGTAGTCGCCGTAGCTGAAGCCGCCGGGCAGCACGATGGCGTCGACGCCCTCGAGGTCGTGCGTGCCATGCCAGAGCGCGACGGGCTCCGCACCGGCGAGACGCACGGCGCGCTGCGCGTCGCGGTCGTCGAGGGAACCGGGAAACGTGACGACGCCGATGCGCATCAGCCCGCCACCGTGTCGGTGGCCTGAACCGAGATGCTGACCACGTCTTCGATCACCGCGTTGCTGAGCATGTCGTCGGCGAGCGCGCGGACCTCTTCCAGCACGTCCGGCGTCACCTCGCCCTCGACGGTCAGCTCGAATCGCTTGCCGATGCGCACGGAGGAAAAGGCGCTGTTGCCGAGCCGGGTCAGGGCGCCGGCGACGGCCTTGCCCGCCGGGTCGAGGAGTTCGGCCTTGGGCATGACCTCGACCACGATGGTGGTGGGCACGTGTCGTCTCCGTAGGTTCGGCGGGTGGGGACGTCCCAAGTCTACGGGCGGATGTGGGCCATCACGCCGTCTGCGAGGCCGGCGTAGCCGGTCGCGTCGGGGTGGAACCGGTCGGCGGCGACGTGCACGCCGTCGAACCCCGCGACCACGGGAACTCCGCGTTCGCCGGCGACCCGGCCTGCCACCCGGGTCAGGCCGCGGGCATGCGCGCCGAGCGCGAAACGGAGCGGCTGCGGGAAGGCTGCGAAGCCACCGAATGCGGGCGGCGCGACGAGCACGAGCTGCGCGGCAGGGTTGCGGGCGCGGAGCCCGTCGAGCAGGGCGGCGAGGTTCTCGCCGAACTCGGCGGGCGGGCGCAGCCGCAGAGCGTCGTTCCAGCCGACCAGCACGACAGCGAGGTCGGCCGGCTCGGAGACGGCCGCGTCGAGCTGCGTCGAGCGGACCTCGGCAGCAGTCAGCCCGTTATCGCCGACGGCTCGCCAGGCGACCGATTGGGGAAGGCGTCGCGCCAGCCGACCGGCCAGAGCATCCGCCATCTGCTCGACGCCGGTCCCCACCGCGGTCGAATCGCCGAGCACGAGGAGCCGCACGGCATCCGGGGAGCGCGACCCCCCGGATCGCGGCGAAGCGGGGCTCATGCGGGTGGTGCCGCGCTGCAGCCGTCGCCCCTGCACCAACGCGACGGGCGCGAGAAGGTACGCGGGCAACCGGGTCATCGCACGAAGTCCCCGAGCCCGCGGTCCCACGCCTCGTCGACGGCCCAGTCGGCCCAGTCCCGGTAGCCGCTCGAACTCGGGTGGAAGAAGTCGCCGGCCCAGAAGTCCTCGGCGTAGGGCGGCGGGTCGGACGACATCAGCGCGTTGGGGCGACGGTCGACCGCGGCGCGAGCGCCGGCTTCCAGGGCGAGCGAGTGCCGGTAGAGGGACGTCCGCAATGGCTGCGGCAGCAAGCCGAAGCGCCCGAAGACGGGCAGGGACGACATCAGCACGAACGCGCCCGGGTTGCGCGCGTCGAAGGCATCCAGGATGAGGCGGACGTCGCGCACGAACGCGCCCGTGCCGCGGATGGTCATGGCGTCGTTCGCCCCGATGGTGAGGAAGAGCAGGTCGGCGGGCTCGACCAGTGCATCGTCGAGGAAGCGGTCGATGATCTCGCGTGACGTCGCGCCGTTCTTACCGGCAGCCCGCCACCGGATGCCGCGGCCGGTACGAGCGTGGAGTGCGTCTGCCAGCCGTCCCGGCAACGCCTCCTGCTGGGTCGCCGCTCCGACGCCGGCCGCCGTGGAATCCCCCAGTACGAGCAGCCGCAGCGTGCGCGGACCCGTGAGCTCTCCCTGCCAGGGCAGTGCCGCATCCGGAAGGTGGGGAGTGGTCCGCTTGAGACGACGACCCTGCGACAGCACCACCGCGCTCTGCGCCACGGCGATGGCGCGACTGGCACGCAGCAGGCGGGGACGCGGGTCGGCGCTGCCCTGAGCAGAGCCGACCGGCCCGTGTCGAAGGGTCACCTGCCGGAGCCTACGCGGTCGCGCTTGTCACCCGGATCACGTTCGCCCACGGGTCGTCGAAGGCCACGGTCCGCCCGTCGTCGCGGGCCTCGACGCCGTAGTGCCGCATCCGCTCGCCCAATTCGCCGATGTCGTCGTCGCCCGGCACCACGATCTCGACCTGCCCGAGGCCGAGCGTCGGTTGCCGGCGGCCGGCGCCCTTGCTGGTCCAGACGTTCATGGCCATGTGGTGGTGGTAGCCGCCGGCGCTCACGAACACGGCCTGGCCGGGGATCTCGATGGTGCGCGCGAAGCCGAGCTTCGACACGTAGAACTCGGCTGCGCTCGCCGTGTCGCCGACCGAGAGGTGGACGTGCCCGACCTGCGCGTCGCCGAATCCCGCGCCCTCGAGCGCACGGTCGGTCATGTGCTCTTGCAGGAACCGGTTCGGGTCGAGGTAGATCGTGCCCATCTCGATCGTGCCGTGCGCCCACGACCATTCGCTGCGGTCGCGGTCCCAGTAGAGCTCGACGCCGTTGCCTTCGGGGTCGTCGAAGTAGAAGGCCTTGCTGACCAGATGGTCGCTCGACCCGGTGAAGCGCCCCGGATGTTTCTGGGCGACCGAGTAGACGGCCGCGGCGAGCGCCTCCTGGGTCTCGAACAGGATCGCGGTGTGGAAGAGCCCCGCCTCGTGCGGAGCGGCGTGCTTCAGCGCGGGGGTGTGCATAAGGATGACGATGGGGCGCCCGGCGTCGGCATGTGCGCGCCCGAGCGTCGTACGCGGGCCGTCCTGCGAGAGCACGTCGAGCCCGACCCCATCCCGGTAGTAGGCCGTCATGGCGTCGAGGTCGGCGACGTTGAGCGTCACCGCACCCATCGCGGTGTCGTCCGCCAGCAGCTCGGTCACGACGCCAGCACCTTGCCGAAGCAGAGCGAGAGGTCGACGCCGACGTAGGGGCCGAACTGCGGAATCGGCGTGAAGCCCTCGCGCAGATAGAAGCGCTGGGCGGGCAGCATCCGGTCCCCGGTCTCGAGGACCAGGCGGTCCCACCCGCGTTCCCGGGCGTCTGCTTCCAGCGCGCGCAGCAGCTGCGCAGCCACCCCGGTTCCCCGGTATTCGACGTCGACGAACATGCGTTTGATCTCGCCGTGGCCGGAATCGATCTGGCGGAGCCCGCCCGACGCCACCGCACGGTCGCCGTCGAATGCGACGTAGTAGACGGTCATGTCGGCGGCCGACGGCGGCGGGCCGGGCTCCGAGTTCTCCAGCTCCGGGTAATAGTCCGCCCGGATCTCGACGCGCTGCGCCTCCCGCAGGGCCACCCCGCCCGGGTGATCCCAGCCGACCGCGCGCACCTCGATCCTCATGCGGTTACCCGGTGATCCTGTCGACCAATTCGGCGTAGCGGGCGGCGGTGCGCTCGACGATCTCGGCGGGCAGCTCCGGCGGCGTTCCGGTGCGGTCCCAGTTCGCGGCGAGCCAGTCACGCACGATCTGCTTGTCGAAGCTGTCGATGCGGTGCGGGCCGCCGGCGGCGTACACCTCGGCATCCCAGTAGCGGCTCGAGTCGCTGGTCAGCACCTCGTCGGCGAGCGTGAGCTCGCCGGACTCGGGGTCGCGTCCGAACTCGAACTTGGTGTCCGCGAGGATCACGCCGTGCTCCTCCGCCATCGCCGACGCCGTGTTGAAGGTAGCGAGCGCGGCATCGCGCAGGGCCGCAGCATCCGCAGCCCCCACGATCTCAGAGGTCTTCTCGAACGTGATGTTCTCGTCGTGCTCGCCGAGCGGGGCCTTCGTCGCCGGCGTGTAGATCGGCTCAGGCAGCCGGTCGCCGTTCTGCAGGCCCGCGGGCAGCGGGATGCCGCATACGCTCTGCGACTCCTGGTACTCGACCCAGCCGGATCCGGCCAGGTAGCCGCGGACGACGCACTCGAGCGGGAACATGTCGAGCTCGTGCACGAGCATCGAGCGCTCGGCGATGCCCGGGGGCAGGTGCTCGCCGAGCGACGGGTGCGCCGCCGCCAGGTGGTTCGGCATGCCGAGCCGCGCGAACCACCACAGGCTGAGCTGCGTGAGCAGCGCGCCCTTGCCGGGGATGGCGGGCTCCAGGATGTGGTCGAAGGCGCTCACCCGGTCGGATGCGACGACCAGCACGCGGCCGCGCGCCGCGTCCGAGGTGTACAGGTCGCGCACCTTGCCGGAGTAGACGTGCGTCCAGCGGAGCGCGATCATGCGCGGGTCGCCGTTGGTCGGATGGGTGTTCGTGATTGCTGTCATCGTCGGTCCTCTGCCTGGCTGACCCGCTCTGCGATATCGCGGCGGTAGAACGATCCCTCGAGATGGATGTGCTCGATCGCGTCGTAGGCGGCACGACGAGCGGAGGTGAAGTCCGCCTTGCGGGCGACGACACCGAGCACGCGACCCCCGGTGGCGATGTACTCGCCATCGATCAGGAGGGTGGCCGCGTGGGCGATCGTGACGCCGTCGATGGCGGCCGCAGCATCCAGGCCCTCGATCGGGCGGCCGGTGACCGGCTCGTCGGGGTACCCCTCGCTGGCCAGGACCACGATGACGCACGCGTCGTTGGAGAACGTCGGATACGGGACCCGGCCGAGCCCGCCGGTCGCGGCCGCGAGCAGCAGCTGCGAGAGCGGGGTCTCGAGGCGCGGCAGCACGACCTGCGTCTCGGGGTCGCCGAAGCGTGCGTTGAACTCGATGACCCGGATGCCGTCGGCCGTCACGATGAGCCCGCAGTAGAGGAGCCCGATGAACGGCGCGCCCTCTGCCTCGAGCGCACGCACGGTCGGGATCGCGATCGTGTCGAGCACCTCGTCGACGAATGACGCCTCCGATCCCCATCGGTCGGTCAGCCACGGCAAAGGCGAGTAGGCCCCCATGCCACCGGTGTTCGGGCCCGTGTCGCCGTCGCCGACACGCTTGTAGTCCTGTGCCGGCGTGAGGGGCACGACGTCATGCCCGTCGGCGAGGAAGAACAGCGAGATCTCCTGGCCGTCGAGGAACTCCTCGATCAGCACCGGGCCCTGCTGCAGGTAGTGCTCGGCGTGCGAGAGGGCGGCGTCGCGATCGCCGGTCACGAGCACGCCTTTGCCGGCGGCGAGGCCGTCGGCCTTGACGACGAAGGGGGTGCCGAGGTCGTCGAGCGCGGTGGCGACCGCATCGAGGTCCGCTGCCCGGATGGCACGGCCGGTGGGGACGCCCGCCGCGTCCATGATGCGCTTGGCAAAGGCTTTCGATCCCTCGAGCGCAGCAGCCGCCTTGCCGGGGCCGAACACCGGGATCTTCTTCGTGCGAACCGCATCCGCGACCCCGGCGACGAGGGGCGCCTCGGGTCCGATCACGACCAACTCGATGTCGTTGTCGGCGGCGTAGCGCGCTACGACCGAGCCGTTGGAGGGATCGAGGCCGACGGTCTCGACGACAGCGGCGAGGCCCGCGTTGCCGGGCGCGGCGACGATCTCGTGCCCCGCTTCCTCACGCAGGAGGGCGGTGACGATGGCGTGTTCGCGTGCCCCTGACCCGAGCACGAGGATTCTCACCGGACCAGGGTACCTGCGGCTAGCGTGGCCCCATGACCCTTCGACAGGCTCAGGACGGCGCGCACGACGACCCCTGGCATCTCCTGGTCCACACTCCGGGGCCGCACGCCGATCCCGAGGTCCCGTTCTTCCAGGCGGACTGGTTCCCCGGCCACCGCGCTTTTCATTCCGAGCTGCAGAAGGCCGGGTACTTCGTGGCCGCCGGCCCTCTCCCAAACCGCGACGGCGCCGGCCAGACGCTGGTGCGCGGGGTCTCGACCGAAGAGGTGACGCGGCTCGCGACCGAGACCGATCCGGCCGTGATCGGCGGGTTCCTGAAGGTCGAGATCGTGCCATGGCGCGTCCTCGAGTCGGTGCTCGGGTAGCCCGTGGCACGAGCGCGCATCGCCGCAGAAGTCGGGGAGCCGGCCGTCAGGGCGGCACTCGAAGCCGCTGCGTCCGGAACGGCCGGCGACGATCGCGATACCGCCGCTCTCGCCGCGCGCTTCCTCCTCCAGGTGCTGAGCGACGCCGCGCCGGGCAACACTCTCGAGGTGCGCGTGCCCCCCTTCGGCGCCGCGCAGGTGGTCGCCGGCCCGCGACACACCCGCGGCACGCCCCCCAACGTCGTCGAGATGGATGCCGCAACCTGGCTCGAGCTGGCGACCGGCTCCCTGCGCTGGGACGAGGCGATCGCGCGGCACCGGGTCTCGGCATCCGGGTCGCGCGCAGACCTCACCGCCTACCTCCCGCTCGCCTGGTGGGCGGGGGCCGGTGAGGGATGATGGAGGCGTGAACGAGCCTGAACGCCGCGAGGTCCGCATCCGCCGGGCGCCCAAACTCGGGGTCTTCCTGCTCGCCGGTGCCGCGATCGGCGCGGTCGTCACGCTCGTGCTCACGAGCCTCTTCCCGGCCGACCCGGCAATCGGCTTCGCCGCGTCGTTCGGATACTTCCTGCTCTTCGGTGCGCCGGCGGGCGCCGTGCTCGGCGCGGTCGTCGGCTTGATCATCGACCGGGTGTCGATCGCGCGGGCGCGCACCGTCACGGTCGAGCACGAGGTGGTCGAGGATGACGAACCGGGAGCCGGCGACCGGAACGTCGGCTCAGACGGGTAGGTTCGGCGCATGTCGACCAGCAAGGACACCGTCGCGTTCATCGAGGACCAGCTCGGCGGGCTGCCGATCCGCACCAACCCGATGTTCGGCGAGTACGCGATCTACTGCGACGACAAGGTCGTCGGCTTCATCTGCGACGACACGCTGTTCATCAAGCCGAGCGAGGTCGATCCGGACGTGCTGACCGGCACCGTGATGGCGCCGGCCTATCCGGGATCGAAGCTGTACCACTCGGTGCCGGGCGAGTTGCTCGAGGATGCCGACTGGCTCCAGAAGGCGATCCGTGCGACCGCCGACGCGCTGCCCCTGCCCAAGCCGAAGGCTCCGAAGGCGTGATTCTGGGCGATTGCGGGCATCCGGGGCCATCCCTTTGACCCTGGAAGTCCGTGTCGGCCCCGAATGCGGATCCCGGGCAATCAGCTGAGTTGGTTCGCCTCGACCCAGGCGAGGTACTCGTCGGTGACCGTGCCGGTCACGTACTCGCCCGTGAAGCAGCTCATGTCGAGGCGCTCGATCGGCGACCCCTCGAGGATCGCTGCCTGCATGTCGGCGACTTCCTGGTAGATCAGGTAGTCGGCGCCGAGCTCACGGGCGATCTCGGGGATCTTGCGCCCCGACGCCACCAGCTCGTGCCGTGACGGCATGTTGATGCCGTAGACGTGCGGGTAGCGCACCGGGGGCGCCGCCGAGGTGAACGTGACCGAGTTGGCGCCGGCCACGCGCGCCATGTCGACGATCTCCTTCGAGGTGGTGCCGCGCACGATCGAGTCGTCCACGATCAACACGTTCTTGCCTTTGAACTCCGAGCTCATCGCGTTGAGCTTCTGCTTCACGCTGCGCCGGCGCTGCTCCTGGCCGGGCATGATGAACGTCCGGCCGACGTAGCGGTTCTTGTAGAAGCCCTCGCGGTATTCGATGCCGAGCTTCTGCGCGACCTGCATGGCGGCGGGCCGCGATGAGTCGGGGATCGGCATCACGACATCGATCGCGCCCGAAGGCGTGTACTTCTCGATCGTGTCGGCAAGCCGGTTGCCGAGCCGCAGCCGGGCCTCGTACACCGAGATGCCGTTCATGATCGAGTCGGGGCGCGCCAGGTACACGTACTCGAACGAGCACGGGATGAGCACGGGATTCTTCGCGCACTGCCTCGAGAACATCTCCCCGTTGCGAGCGACGTAGATCGCCTCGCCGGGGGCCACATCCCGGACCAGCTCGTAGCCCGCCGACTCGAGCACGAGCGACTCGCTGGCGACCACCCACTCCTCGCCGACCAGCCCCGCCGAGCGCTTGCCCAGTACGAGAGGTCGGATGCCGAACGGATCGCGGAACGCCAGCAGGCCCTGCCCGGCGATGAGCGCGATCGCGGCGTACGACCCCTCGACGCGCTCGTGCAGCCGGGTGATGGCGTCGAACACCTGGTCGGGATCGAGGTCGTTGCCACGAACCTGCGCCTGCAGCTCGTGGGCGAGCACGTTGACGAGCAGCTCGGTGTCCGAGTCGGTGTTGAGGTGCCGGCGATCGATGTGGAAGAGCTCCTCGGTGAGCTCTCGCGTGTTCGTCAGGTTGCCGTTGTGCACCAACACGATGCCGTAGGGGGCGTTGACGTAGAAGGGCTGAGCCTCCTGCTCCTTGCCGGCGTCGCCCCGGGTCGCGTAGCGAACGTGACCGAGGCCCATGGTGCCGAGCAGGCTGCGCATGTCGCGCGTGCGGTACGCCTCGCGCACCTGGCCGCGCGCCTTCTGCATGTGGATGATCGAGCCGTCGCTCGTCGCGATGCCGGTCGAGTCCTGGCCGCGGTGCTGCAGCAGGGACAGCGCGTCATAGACCTGCTGGTTGACCGGAGTGGAGGAGACGATGCCGACGATGCCGCACATGCTGCGGTGGACTCCAGGAGGTCGAGGGGTCGTACCCGAGACGGTACGACTTATTCTCTCACGGTTCGCCGCCGCCCCTGCGGCGAACCCGCTTCGCGGCACGAGCGCGGTCGCCCCGCTCCGCTGGTTCTCTCATGGCGCCGACTCGCGCGCCGATACGCTGGACGGGTGAACGCCGCATCCGACAGCTACGCGAAGGCGGGCGTCGACACCGAGGCCGGCGACCGCGCGGTCGAGCTCATGAAGGCGGCCGTCGCCCGCACGCACGGCGCCGAGGTGCTCGGTGGCGTCGGAGGCTTCGCGGGTCTCTTCGACGCGAGCGCTCTGCGCGACTACCGCAGGCCGCTGCTCGCGAGCAGCACGGACGGCGTCGGCACCAAGATCGCGATCGCGATCGCGCTCGACAAGCACGACACGATCGGCCAGGACCTGGTCGGGATGGTCGTCGATGACATCATCGTGGTCGGTGCGAAGCCGCTGTTCATGACCGACTACATCGCCTGCGTCAAGGTCGTTCCCGGTCGTATCGCCGACATCGTCGCGGGCATCGCCCGGGCCTGCTCCGCGACCGGCACCGCATTGGTCGGGGGCGAGACCGCGGAACATCCCGGTCTGCTCGGCCCCGACGACTACGACGTGGCGGGAGCTGCCGTGGGCGCGGTGGAGGCGGATGCCGTACTGGGCGCCGACCGAGTGCGTGACGGTGACGTGGTGCTCGCGATGGCTTCGTCCGGCCTGCACTCGAACGGCTACTCGTTGGTGCGTCACATCCTCGCCAAGCGTGGAATCGGGTTCACCGACCATTCGGCCGACCTCGGCGGCATCGTTGGCGAGGTTCTGCTCGAGCCGACCCGGCTGTACACGTCTCACCTGTTGGCCGTGCTCGAGGACCCGGCGCTCGCGGGCGCGGTGCACTCCCTCAGCCATGTC
>JBDSKH010000055.1:0-11304 GCA_039917005.1 Pseudolysinimonas sp. | reverse complement strand
TGGCTTGTCGTGGGCGGCATTTTCGCGGCGATCTCGTTCGCCGTGCTGGTGGCGCTCGTACCTCTGCCACCGCCAGGCGTCGCGCTGGGAGCGGCGATCGCGGTGGCGGCCCTCTACGCCGGGATGTGGCTCGCGCGGTTCGTAGTGCATCCCGGCAGACGACGGCTGGGCCTGATGGCCGGTGGGATGCTTGCCATGGCCGCGGTGGCGCTCGCGGCGACGCTCATCGTCGCTGGGGCAGCAGCATGACCTCAACAGAAACGGAACAGACCGCACCATGCCTATGAAACTCAACAAGAAGGCCGTCACGCAGGCTCGCAAGCTGATCAAGGCGGGCAAGGTGGTGCACGACGAGCTCGGCGACTGGGGTGACCATCAGCTCGCGGCCGCGGCCGAGACCGCGTGGGTCAAGTCCAACGGCTGGAACGCCTACGCGAAGTGGCACCTGGGAGTCGACTCGGACAAGCCCGCCGAGACGAAGGGTCGCTTCGGCTTCCCGTTCAGCGACTTCCACAATGTGCACCGCTCCGGCATCATCGCCGCCGAGGCGCGCGCCGCCCAGAACGATCATGCCGACATCGCCAAGGCGGCGAAGCGCTTGCTCGAGCTGATCGACAAGCGAGCCGAGAAGGCAGCCAAGCGCGCGACGAAGCAGAAGTCCAAGAAGAAGCCGGCGAAGAAGAAGCCGGCGAAGAAGCCGGCCAAGAAGAAGCCAGCGAAGAAGAAGCCGGCGAAGAAGTCATCGAAGAAGTCCAAGAAGTAGCCCGACGGGGGAACGATTCCTGATCCCTGGCGCGCGGTGGGCGCCGGGAGTACCGTCGCGGCATGGAACGACCTGCCGACCGCTGGTCGAGCGGTAACGACTACGAAGGGTTCATGGGCCGCTGGAGCCGTCTCGTGGCTCCGGAATTCTTGGCCCGCGTGGACGTGCCCGCCGGCGCCGACTGGCTCGAGATCGGCTGCGGCACCGGGGAGCTGAGCCGGCAGATCCTCGAGCTGACGACGCCCTCCCGGCTGGTCGCCGTCGACCCGTCGGAGGGCTTCCTCGACTACGCCCGGGCTCACGTCCTCGACGAGCGCGTGCGCTTCGAGATCGGCACGGCGCTCGAACTACCCGGTGACGAGGGTCCCTTCGACGCGATCGTCTCGGGACTCGTGCTGAACTTCGTTCCGGATCGAACCGCCGCCCTCGCAGCGTTGCATGGCGCGCTCGCGCCCGGAGGCATCCTGGCCGCCTATGTCTGGGACTACGCGGGCGAGATGTGGTTTCTGCGGCGCTTCTGGGACGCGGCGCGGGAGATCGATCCGGCAAACGACGAGGGCGACCGCTTCGATTTCTGCAACCCTCGCGATCTGCGAGCCATGTTCGAGGCCGCGGGTCTGGATGAGGTGGAGACCTCCGAGATCGTGATCCCCACCCACTTCGCGAGCTTCGACGACTACTGGAACCCGTTCCTCGGGGGAGCAGGCCCCGCGGGCGCCCTCGTCACGTCCCTCCCGGACCCGGAACGCGAGATCCTCCGGGACTCGGTGCGGGCACGCCTCCCGATCTCACCCGACGGCTCGATCCCCCTGACCGCCCGAGCCTGGGTGGTCACCGGCCGCGCGGCCACGCCGGTTGAGTAGCCGCAAGGCGGCGTGTCGAAACCAGCCCCGCCGGTTGAGTAGCCGCAAAGCGGCATGTCGAAACCAGCCCCGGTACCCTTGACGACTGTGACCGACACCGACCGCCCCGACAATCGCCAGCAGCCCAAGCCCCGCAAGTCGCAGCTGCTGAAGCCCGAGACGGCGGCCAAGAAGCTCGCGATCTACCTCCCCGCGACGCCCGAGAGCTTTCGCACGTCGCCCCTGACTCGGGATGAGTTGGTGACCCTGCAGTCCGACCCGCCCGAGTGGTTGACCACCCTCCGACGCGAGGGGCCGCACCCCCGAGCCGAGGTAGCCCGCAAGCTCGGCGTCTCGAACTCGGGACTCGCGCGCGGGGGAGTCTCCGACTCGCTGACGACCGCCGAGATCAAGACGCTGCTTGAGCAGATGCCGGCGTGGCTCGTGGAGGAGCGGGCGAAGCTGGCAGCGTCGCGCGCGACTTGAGTCGATTGGAGTGGGATTGACCAAGCACATTCGCGTCGTGGGTGCGGTGATCCTTCGTGATGGTGTCGTCCTCTGCGCTCAGCGAGGGATCGAGGGTCACCTTGCTGGCCTGTGGGAGTTTCCCGGCGGGAAGATTGAGGCTGGCGAATCCGGTCCCGAGGCACTGAAACGGGAGATTCGCGAGGAGCTAAGTTGTGAGATTCGGGTGGGTCGTCCTGTCGTGACGACCACGCACGACTACGGCTCCTCCACCGTGACGCTGACAACTTTCTATTGCGAACTGATTTCTGGGGTTCCCACACTCTCGGAACACCACGACATGGTCTGGCTTTCGCCCGAGAAGTTGAACTCTTTGGAGTGGGCCCCCGCCGACTTACCGGCCGTCCGGGCTATCGAGGGGGCGAAGCTTCCGGTCGTCTGAACCGCTACGTTGGCGTCCAGCGGAAGCCTGTGAATAAAGTCCGCCCGATCGTTGGTCGAAGGAGATCAAATGGCCGTTGAGTGGACTCTGCTGCCGGGACATCGAATTCGACGCACTGACTTACATTCGCAGTTCGGCGGCGGTGGTCGAGGTGGCATGGAGCCCTCTGCAAAGACACCCAATGTCTTCTTGTTCACGAGCGACGAGGGCAAGAAGCATGGCTACCCATTCGACGGATGGGACGTCGACGAAACCTTTCACTACACCGGAGAGGGTCGAATCGGCGATCAACTCATGCGTGAGGGCAATAAGGCGGCCCGCGATCACATCGGTCAGGAAGAGCATTGCGGCTCTTCGAAAAGGACGGAACCGATGTGATCTACATGGGGGAGTTCGCGATCCCTGATGAGTCCTACATCCTCAAAGATGAAGCGCGAGATGTAGAGGGAGTCCCGCGCACTGTGTTCGTCTTTCGACTTAAGCCGGTCGGCGAAACATGGGCGGGGAATCAACCAGCTGCTCCCTCAAATGAGCTGTCGAAGCAGATTGCACTCGAAGCGAAGAATGTTGCCGAGTACGTCCGACAGCGGCAGGCCCTCGAACCAATACAGATTCTTCGACGAGAAGCGGAGCTGGTTGAGCGATATGCCGCATGGCTCCTCAAGGAATCTGGAATCGCCGCGGTGCGAAACTTGGTGGCGACACCTGCCGGTCAGGCAATGTACACGGACATCTTTGTTCCCATGGGGGCGAACGCAGGGGAGCTGATCGAGGCTAAGGCTTCATCATCTCGCCAGCACATCCGAATGGCCCTGGGCCAGGTGCTCGACTACGCACGGTATGTCGATCAAACCGCGTTGGCCATCCTTACTCCCACAGAACCGGGCCCAGAAATGGTTTCGTTGCTGATTTCGCATGGGGTTGGCTCGATCTGGGAGACGACCACCGGACAGTTTGACGCGGTTCGTCCGAAAACCAGTGGCCCCACGAGATCGCAGATTGAAATCGGGCGAGGCATATCACCGGCGCCGTCTAACCTAAATCAGTGAGCAAATCCAGCTACCTCGCCCACCCGATCGACCCCACGAGCGCCGAGCGTATGAGCACCGCCGGCCTCCGCATGCAGTTGCTCGACATCACCGACACGGTTGCCTACGACGCCTGGCTCAGCGCCACGACCCGAGGGTTCCACGGCGGGCGCCCCAACGACGAGCGTCAGAAGGCGACGCGCGAGGGGATCGCTTACCGCCGCAACACCGGCGTGTGGGATGACGCTTCGACCGAGGAGCTCGAACCCGTCGGCACGGTTGATTCGTGGCCCGGCCGACTAGGCATCCCCGGCGGCCGCACCATCGAATCCTGGGCCGTCAGCATGGTGACCGTCGCGCCGACGCACTCCGGGCGTGGCATCGCACGCGCTCTGCTGGAGGCCGAGTTGCGCACTGCCGGTGCGCTCGACATCCCGATGGCCATGCTCACAGTGAGCGAGTCGACCCTGTACCGGCGCTACGGTTTCGCTCCTGCCGCGATGGCCGCTGATTACGAGATCGACACGAAGCGCGTTTCCTGGAGCGGACCGATCCCCGACGGGCGCGTCGAGTTCACGAGCCTCGAGGTGTTCCGCGACGGGTGGGCCGCGATGCACGAACGACTCGTGCCGTCCCTGATCGGCGAGATCGACGTCTGGCCTCTGCGGGCTGCCCAGATCGCCGGCACGAGCACCGACGACGAGGAGCGCGCCAAGAACCTACGCGCGATCCGGTACCTGGATGCCGACGGCACCGTTGCTGGGTACGCGATCTACCGCGTCAAGGGCGACGACCACGACTTCACGAGCCACACACTCAATGTCGAGTACCTCATCACAGAGACGCCCGACGCCTACGCGGCGCTCTGGCGCTACCTGCTGAGCGTTCCGCTTGTCGAGAAGGTCACCGCCCAACTCCGGAGCGTCGACGAGCCGGTGCGCTGGATGATCACCGACTGGCGCGCCGCAACCGCCAAGACCTGGGAACACCAATACCTCCGCATCCTCGACGTGAAGGCATGCCTCGAGGGGCGCGGCTACCTCACGCCAGGCGAAATCGTCTTCGATGTCACCGACGATCTTGGATTCGCCGGCGGCCGTTGGCAGTTCTCGATCGATCAGGATGGCGTGGGTCGCGTCTCGGAGGCGGCGAAGGACTCGAAGACGCCGGCCCTCGAGCTCGGGGTGGCGGAGCTCTCCGCGCTCTACCTCGGGGGAGTGCGGGCGACGACTCTGCTCGCCGCGGGGCGCCTGCGTGAGTCGACGCCTGGAGCTGCCGTCCTCGCCGACGTGCTGATGCAGAGCGAAAAGACGCCGTACCTCAGCATCTGGTACTAGAGCGGGCGGGTCTCGACACGCCGCTTCGCGGCTACTCGACCGGCGGCACGCTCAACAGCCGGCGAGCGCATCCACCGACTGCTGGTCGGCCGGGAATCCGTATAGGTTCCCAGGCCCGACGCTCCACGTGAGCGTCCCGCCATTCCACGCGCCCGTCACCGTGCTCGACAGCGAGTCGTAGTAGATGTCGCCAACGCCCAACCGCGAGAAGCATCCACCCCACCGGCTGACTACCGGGGTGACGTAGTCGACGTACGCGGGTGCTGCGGGCGCGGCCGGCGCGGCCGGGGCGGCGACCACGGGCACCGGCGCGAGGGTCGGCAGGGCGGCCGGAGTCGGGGACTGCGAAGCCTCGACCCGAGGTCCTGAATCATCCCCCGCATCCGGAGCCTGGGCACTGCACCCGGTGAGCAGAACGGTCGAGAATACGGCCGACAAGACGACGAGGGGGAGAACGAACTTCACCTGGAAACGCTAGCCGACTCGACGCCTCACACCGTGCAACCTGGCCTCGATACGCCGCTTCGCGGCTACTCGACCAGCTGTCCCCCGAAAGGCCCACACAACCTCCGTAAACCCTCCGTATCCCGTAAGGACCCCCCGAACGGGGGTTACTTTCAAAACACCGTGCCGACTGAAAAGCGGTCGGCCGCGATACGTGAAAAGGGGAACAACACGTGATCGAAACACGGCATCGCCGAGCAATCTCGGCAGCCGCCATCGCGACGGGAGCGATCCTCGCCGTCACCTTGGCAACACCCGCCTACGCTGCGTCCGGGGTCATCACCTCGGCTGAGCAGAGCGCCGGCGGGCACCACGATTCCGGCGGGCACAGTGATCCGGGATCAGCGAAACTGCGCAAGGCGGTGACGGCGAAGAACATCGAGAAGCATCTCGCGGCGCTGCAGACGATCGCCGACCAGAATGGCGGAATCCGCGCGGCAGGCACTCCGGGGCACGTCGCCAGCGCCGAATACATCGAAGCGAAACTGCACAAGGCGGGGTACGAAACCACCCGGCAGGAGTTCAGCTACGACAAGACCAACCTCGACCGTGCCGAGTTCTCTCAGCTCGCGCCGGACCCGGTCGACTACACGCTCACGGAACAGTTCCAGCCGATGGACTACTCCGGCGAGGGCGACGTCAGCGCCGCTGCGACGGCCGTCGACGTGAACATCGCCGGTGACCGCGCCAACACCAGTGGATGCGAGGCGGAGGACTTCGCCGCGTTCCCCGCCGGCAACATCGCGATCCTCCAGCGCGGCTCGTGCAGCTTCGCGGTGAAGGCCGCGAACGCTGAGGCCGCCGGTGCGTCCGGCGTGGTCGTCTTCAACCAGGGCAACGATGTCCCGGGCGATGACCGCTTCGGTGTCGTCCTCGGAACTCTCGGCGCGTTCGGGGTCAACATCCCCGTGCTCGGCACGAGCTTCGAGATCGGTGAGACGCTCGTCAACGCGACGGATCCCGAGCTGCGCATCGTGGTCGAGACGACCACTGTCACGGTCAACACGTTCAACGTGCTCGCCTCCACCGAGAAGGGCGACCCGACGAAGCAGGTTCTCGTCGGTGCTCACCTCGACTCGGTGACCGAGGGTCCTGGAATCAACGACAACGGGTCCGGCAGCGCTGCGAACCTGGAGCTCGCGATCCAGCTGGCCAAGACCAAGACGGTTCCGGCGAACCAGATCACGTTCGCGTGGTGGAGCGGCGAGGAGGACGGCCTGCAGGGGTCGAACTACTTCGTCTCCCAGCTGACGGACGAGGAGGCGGCCAACATCGCGCTGAACCTCAACTTCGACATGGTGGCGTCGCCCAACGCGGTGAACTTCGTGTACGACGGTGACGGCGACGCGTTCGGCACGGCCGGACCGGAGGGCTCAGCCGAGATCGAGCAGGTCTTCAACGACTACTTCGACTCGCAGGGAACCCCGTACGAGCCGACGGCGTTCGACGGACGTTCGGACTACTTCGGATTCATCAATGCCGGCATCCCGGCGGGTGGCCTGTTCACTGGAGCAGAGGGCATCAAGACCGCCGAGCAGGCCGCACTGTTCGGTGGCACTGCCGGCGCTCCGTATGACCCGTGCTACCACCAGGCATGCGACACGAAGGCGAACATCTCGACGGCAACGCTCGAGACGAATGCCGACGCGATCGCTCACGCCGTCTACACCTTGGCCCAGGCCAAGACAAAGGGCGGTGGCGGTCACCACGGTGGAGGCCACGGCTGGGGTAGCCACGACGGCTGGGGAAACTCCGGCTGGGGCGGCCCGAACGGTCACGGCAACAACGGTCACTGGGGCGACAAGTAAGTCGCTCTGACTGACCCGCATCGACGTCCGGGGCCCCGCCAGCGCGGCGGGGCCCCGTTCGCTTGCCGTAACGTTGTGAATGACGAGGGGAATCCATTGGCCGAGTGCATCCACGGTTTCGAAGACGGACTGTGTGACATCTGCTTTCCCCGGCGCGACCCGAACGAGGTCCGCCCGGCACCTGCACGGCGCGTTCCCGGTGCTCGCGTGCGTCACGCCGGCGGCCGGGCGGCGGGCACGGCGGCCCTCCCGACGGTGACTCTGGCCGAGCAGCGCATCTTCCACGTCACGCACGAGCAGAACCTGGCGGCTATCCTCGCGACGGGCGCATTGCAGGCAGGAGTCGTGCCGGTCGTCGACGTGAGCTCCGCCATGACGCGCGAACTGCGGGCGAGCGTCGATGTGGTCGACGGGGCGACGGTCGCCGACTACGTGCCGTTCTACCTCTCTCCCGACGCGTCGCGCTGGGACGAGCTGCGCAGCGGCGCGGTCGGCACCCACTGGTCGGACGCGGCCCGCGCGACCAAGCCGCTCGACTACGTGATCCTGGTCAGCACGGCGGGTGCTCTGGGTCCGGATGTCGTGGTCACCGACCGCGACGCGGCCGACTCGACCTCGCGCTTCGGCATCGGCACCGACGGGGGAGCACCGCTCATCCGCCGACTCCGCAGCGAGGACCCCGAGTTCTTCGAGCCCGAGATCCTGGCTCCGGTCTCCGTGCCGTTCGAGGCGATCACGCTCATCGGCGTGCCGAACGACCGCGTTCGCGACCGCGTGAAGCGCCTGCTCACCGACGCCGGGGGCCACGCGCCCAAGGTCTCGGTCTTCCCGCCCTGGTTCCAGCCGACGGAATAGCGTGGCGGGCTTCCTCTCCGACGCGTCGCGGCGAGCGCTCGAGCGTCTTGCGGCTGTCGACGCCGGGCCCGCGCTGGAGAGGCTGGCCGGCATCCGGGACGCGATCTCAGCACTCGAGGCCGACGGGGCGACCCTTGCCGCCGTGCGCGAGGCTCTGGATGCCGGGGCCGGCTGGGACGAGATCGCCGCCGCGGCGGATCTCGGCGTCGCGGCCGCGAAGTGGCGATGGCAGGGTTCCGATGCCGAGATCGCGTCCCGGCACGCGGCCGGCCGAAAGCGTGCGGCGCGGCCCAGCTCGCGTCCGGTCGACCTGCCGGGCGTGTCGGTCGCGGACGCGGCCGCCGCACTCGGGATCTCGGCCCAGGCCGTCTATCTGCGCGTCGCGCGCGGGCAGCTGCGCGCCGAGACGGTGACGCTGGCGGACGGACGGAGCTACAAGCGCGTGTTTCCCGAGCCGCCCAGCTCTTAGGGCTGCTCCTAGGGGCCGCTCACGAACGGGCTTGGCTCGTCCGGGGTGATCGGCAGAGGCTCGGGTGACGTGGGGTCGCTCGGCACCTCGGGGTTGGACGGGCTGTCGGGGGCGGCGGGCATGTCGGGGTTGGTCGGCGGAGGGTTGTCGATGCTCATGGGTTCATGACACGCCACCGGCGCGCGCACGGCAAGGGGTGAGGGCGCACTCTCAGACCTTCTCCAGGCCGATCGGCTCGCCGGCCCAGGTCTCTGCGAGCCAGCCATCGTCGGGCGAGCCGGTCAGCACGACGACGCCGGTGTTGTCCAGGTGGCGGTGGGCCGTGTAGTCCGCGCTGAGGTTGGTGGCACGTGATCCGGTCCACACCCGGATCGCGGCACCGTGCGAGACGATCGCGACCGTCGCATCCGGATGCCGTTCCGCCACCGCGGCGATCGCCGCGTCGAAGCGCCGGAAGAATTCGACCCCGTCGATCGCGCCCGGCATGGACACGTCGAGATCGCCAGCGGCCCACCCGAACACGGTGCGCACGTAGGTCATCACCGAGGGCATGTCCCTGCGATCCTCGAGGTCGCCGGCCTCGATCTCCTCGAGCCCCTCGAGCACCTGGGGATCGAGCCCCAGGGATGCGGCGAGCGGCGCCGCGGTCTGCGCGGTTCGCGTGAGGGGGGAGACGAAGATGGCGGCGATCGTCTCGCCCGCCGCCAGATCCTGCAGCGTCGATGCGAGCGCGGCGGCCTGACGGCGACCCAGCTTGGTCAGCCCGGGTCCGGGGCGTGCGGTGGCGAGCAGGCCACGCACGTTCGCCGGAGTCTGCCCGTGGCGGATCAGCAGGAGTCGCACGGAGCCAGCCTACGAGCGGCGGCCGACGCGATGCGGGCCTTCACGCGCGATGAGACCTACTCGTCGCCGGTCTCCACGTCGTCGTCATCGAGTGCCACATCCGCGTCGGTCTCCTCGAAGTCGCGCAGCGCACCCGCCCGCTCGCCGCCCGTGAAGCCGGGGCCGCCGAGATCCTCGCCGCTTACGTCGACGTCGCCCTCGAGCGACTGGCGCGCGCGGACCGCGTCGGCCACGTCCTCCCGGTCGCTGTCGCTCTCGCGTTCGGTTTCGTCGCTCATCTGCTCGCTCATGACGTGCTCGCCTTCTTCTGGGGTACAAGCTCGGCCGGCTGGGTCTCGGATGCCGTGGGCGCTTTCGCAGCCGCCGGTGCTCTCTTGCGCGCGGGGCCCTTCGCGGCGGGACCCGCGGCAGCCTCGATATCAGCCCGATGGGCCCCGGCGCGGTCCCGCTCCTGCTGATCGAAGAGCTCGTCGGGCGTCGCCGCGTGTCGTCCGGTCATGCCGTTACGCTACGCGGACGCTGACCCACGTCAAGCAGGCGCACAGGACTCATCCAGATAGCCGGGAGGCCGCGGGAGAGCGAAAACGGGTGATCAGCGGTTGGCGAGTGCCCAGCTGAACTGGCCCTGCTCGTTGTCGAAGCTGACCCAGACGTGCACAGTGTTGCCGTCCGGCAGCACCGCATCGCAGGTGAAGACTGTTCCGGCGGCGATGGACTCGAGGATCGGCGGGCAGGTGACGCTCGTTGCGGCGCCGGTCCCGACCAGGTCCGCCCGGACCGCCTGCTGGACCTCGAGCGCCTTGGTCATGGTCGCGGCGCTTCCTGTCGCGACACCCGCCAGCGGAATGCCGGCGGCGACGACGAGGAGCACGAGGAAGGCGATGAGCGGCTTGCTTCCCGGAGCCTTGAGGCGACGATTCACCAGGTAGAGCAACGGGCCGATGACCGGCAGTGCAAGGGCCCACATCGGGCTGGCAGTGTGGTGACCGCGAGCCTCCAGCGTTCGGCTGTCGCCGACCGCCAGCATGAAGCCGAGCGCGTAGAGGACCACGACGACGGCGGCGACGAGCGGTGTCGGCGTGACGTAGAAGAAGACGTAGGCGGCCACGACAGTCAGCACGAGGCCGATGAGGGGCGTGAGACCGAGCAGCCAGGCCGAGGCCGTGCCGGTGGGAGCCATGCGGTGCGGCGAGCCGGCGATCGCGATGGTCCCGGTGCGCGGATGGCCCGACGGGACGTCGCCCGTTGCGGCACTCATGATGATGTCGTTCTCGGCGGTGGTGATGCCGTGCTGGCGCTCCATGGCGCGCGCTTCGAGAGCGAGGGCGCTAGCGGCGGCAGCCTGCTCACCGGTCGGCTTCGCCTCGACGTGATCCGTCCAGGTGATGCCGTTCCACCAGCGGACGTTGCCGGCGTTGGCGGGATCCTGGTACCAACCTGCAGGAACGACACGCGTCGCTTGTTCCATCGTCACGTGCTGCTCCTCTCGGGATTCGGATTGCGATTCAAGCTTAGAAGTCGGTTCCGGGGGAGTCATGACCCCAGTAGGGGTATGTCGCGTTCTGGGGGTAGAACGGTCAGTCGGTCGGGGGGGTCGCCTACTCGATGGTGAGCTAGCTCACCATCGAGTAGATGCCCCAGTTGTCGACGCGCCATTCGATCCAGCCGTTGGCGCGCTGGAGGCTCACGAGCACCTGGAAGAATTCCTGGTTCTCGTTCGTCGCCGAGCATTGGAAGCTCTGGCCCATCAGCAGCGGAGGCGTGTCCGGGCAGTTGACGGTGAGGTCGGCGCCGAGGATCGCGGCGTCGTTGCGCACCGACTGCTGCGCCTCGACGGAGAAGTATCCGGGGTTCAGCTGGATGACGAGACCGGGCGCAGCGAGCGCGGCACCGATCGAGACGGCACCGAGCGTGAGCAGCGTGATGAGAGGACCGAAGCCCTGACCCG
>JBDSKH010000054.1:0-26305 GCA_039917005.1 Pseudolysinimonas sp. | reverse complement strand
GGTCGCAGCGGCTAGCGGGGCTGCACCGACCACGATCAGCAGGAAGCCCCAGGGGCGCGGCCGGGGCCGTGGTGCCCGGCGGCTGACGCCCAGTGGTGAGGCGATCAGGTGTCTGGAGGCCAGGGCTCCGGTCAGCACCCCGACCCCCGCAACGCAGGCCACAATGGCAGCGATCTGCCACCACTGCGGGGTCACCGACGTTGGCACCAGCGCCCAGGGCGAGCTCGACAGGGGAGACCCTAGTGACACGGGAAATGGTTCTGCGCCGGTTATGCCGCCGATCGACCGGCGCTCGTACATGGTCGGCTGGTGTCCACCGAAGAGCACCCGCAGCAGCGCGTAGCCGATCGGACCCGCCATCGCGCCGACGGTCACCGGGAGCCCGACCTCAAGGGCGCCGACCCGGCGAACCTCGCCGGGGGTGGCCCCGGCCAGTCGCAGCGTGGCCAGCCGCCGCTCTCGGCTCGTCGCGCCCGAGATGACCTTGCGCACGTTGTCGCCCAGCGTCTCCGCGAACGTGACGGTGAGCAGGACCTCGGCCTGACCGGACGGGATCTCGTATCCGTCCTGCCAGAACGTCAGCGGATCGCCCGTCGACCCCCAGGTCATGGCGGGGCCGCCGTCCGTCTTCAGCAGGCCCATCTTCTTGATGGCGACGTTGAGGACCGGACTGAGGACCTCCACGCCTCCCGCGGCGTCGGTCGGCAGAGTGGTGCCGTCCGGGCCGATCCCGATGAAGCCCGTGACCGGAACTCCGACGAGGGTGATGTCGTTGCCGTCTGCGTCCGCAGCCATGGCAGTCTCCTTCGATGTGTCGTGCCCGTTCCGGGCGGATGTTGTGTCGTGGGTGGATTAGGGGGTCGGGTCGGCCGACGGTTCGGGCAGCGCCGGCGCGCTCGTCTTGGCGGCCTGTGCCTTCTCTTTCTTCGCCGGCTTCACCTCGACGATCAGCTCCGCCTCGAGCAGACGCGCGATCTCAGCTGCAGGCAGGTTGTCGGGCACCTGGACGTCGGGCTGCAGGTAGACCTGCTTGCCGTCGACGTTGCGGCTCGGGACGTTGATCTTGGTCGCGGTGAAGTGCTTCTTGCTGGCCATGCCTGCTCCTCAGAATCGGAGGCGTCAGAGCGCCTCGGGGGTGACGGTGACCGTGCCGGTGCCGTATGCGCGAGCTCGGTCCTGTTCCTCGGCTACCAGGTACGGACCGTTAGTCCCCTCGACCGAGGTGATCGGATTGCGCGGCACCTCCCCACCGTCGGGCGCCGGGATCGTCCAGAGGAGCCCGAGCACAATCGCACAGGCTCGCTTGGCGCGGGAGGGGTCGAGCTGGTTGCCGCCGAGTACTGAGAACCCAAGGGCCCGTTCGGCGGTCAGGAGCTCGGCCGGCCCAGAGTCGTCGCGGATGACGAGCAGCCACTCCGGGAAGGGGCTGTCATCGGACGGTTCGACTCGATCGACCTCGAAGCCGGCGACAGATGTCTCGCCGGCGGTGGCGAGCGCGGCGAGCTTCGTGCGATACCAGTCCACCAGGAACGTCTCGAGGTCGGAGTGAACGAGCAGCGGGTCAGCCACGGCCGCGCTTCTTCGCTCGCTGCAGTGCCCTCGCGAGATTGCCGGTCTTGGACTCCACCAGCATTGTCTTCTTGTCGGTGCCGACGACGAGGGCCACGGAGCGCTTCTGCTGCTTCACGTGAACCTCGATCCCATCGCGGTATGCCCCCGTGTCGACGGGTGCCGTTGATCGCGCGTCTGCGGCGATCTGTTGGGCGACACCGACGACGAGGGCGGTCACCGCGGGCGAGCGCGAGAGCTGCTGGAAGAACTCCTCGTTGAACTTCACGCCTTCAGCCATGCCTCAGCCCTTCACGTTCTCCAGGGGGATCTCGGTCACCAGGTGGTCGCCGGTGAATGGGCTGGTATCGCCCTCTGGCCGAGCGGGCACCTGGTAGTGCGTGCCGGTCGTCAAGTCGTCGAGCTCGCCGCCGACCCGGATGCGATCGCCTTCCTTTACGTCGGCCGTCGCGTCGGTCAGGTAGAGGCTCTTCGAGGTGAGGATCTCGGAGCGAGTCGCGTTCGCGAGTGCTGTCGACGACGTCGAGGCTACGAAGGCGTCCTCGAGTGCGATCGACGTCGCGTCCGACCAATCGCCCGGCACCTGACGCGCAGGATTCGTCGGGCTCGCGATCATCGGCCGGCGATCGCGGTGAACGGTCTGCCCGTGCGAGAACTCGATGCCGCCGCCCACTTCAGCAGTCCTCGGGCCACATGCGCGTGAGCGCCTTCGATGTCGCAGGGAACTCGCCGATCGGCAGTCCGCCGGTCGAGGCGAGTGCGCAGAGCGAGCGGAGGGCGGCGCGATCGTCGTCGGCCCACCAGCTGCCGGCGTTGTACTCCACCGCGGCGGGCCCGACCCGCTGTGACTTCAGCAGGTGCGAGCGGCCACCGCTCTTCGCGATGCCCTTCAGAATGGCGATCGCGTCGCTCTTCAGCTTCGGCGTGTCTTCGCCGGCTTCGTCCTCGAGGGAGTCGAGGCAGGGGGCGATGGAGCGAGCAGTCACGAGAATCCGGCGAGCCAGATCCTCGGCGACGCCCGTGAGGTCGTCAGGCTTGATCACTCCATCACCCCCTTCGACTACTCGCCGGAACCGGAGTCCGCGGCGGCCTTCGTCTTCTCGTCGTCGGCCACGAGGGCGGCGATGAGATCGACGTTCTTATGTGACTCCGGCGCGAGCTTCGCGTCGTCGTCACGTCCGTCGTCGTTGCGTGCCTTGACCGCGGCCTTCAGATCGGCGTTGCTCACGCCGTCGTACGGGCCGTCGCTGGCGGAGCCGCCGGACGTGGGAGCATCCGTCGCCTCCTCGATGAGGCCCACCGAGAGCAAGTGCTTGATGCTCGCCTCGGTGTCCGGTGTCGACTCGATGACCCCGCCGCGGTACACGTACCGCTCATTGCCCTTGTCGGTGCGCAGAACCGCCAGCGCACCACTGACCACGTACGCAGCCATCAGAGGGCCGTGTTCGTGATCTTGACGCCGGCGAGCGGGTCCTCGACGATCGGGACGACCACGCGGCGAGCGCGGACGTCGTAGCCGTCGCGCTTGTTGCGCTCGGACCACGACTCGACGTTCGAGTCGCGGACCTTGGCGTAGTCAGGCGACTCGAGGTCTTCGTCGGCCATGCCACCCAGCAGGTCGCGGTCGACCAGGTACGGGTCGTTCGACGTCCAGTATGGCGACGAAACCCAGGTGTACCCGAGGGCGTTCACCGGCAGGTTGCCGGTGATGGCGATGTTGCCCTCCTCGCGTGGCAGCGCTTTGTCGTCGACGAGCATGCCGATGAGCTTCGCGTACTGTGCGGGCTTCATCACCACCGTGTCGAGCGCGATGCCGGTGCCCAGGTCACCGCGGGTCATCGAGATGCTGGTGAGCGCCTCGATGGCCTTGCCCGCGGTGGTCCAGGTAGACGGCGACGCGAACGTGCTCGTCACCTTCGCGAGAATCACGGCGATCGCCTGCGCGTCGACGGACTTGATGACCGAGTTCGCGAGGCGGAGAAGAGCACGGTTGACGATCGAGAGCCCGCGCTGCGAGATCTTCTCGTCGGTGATGGTCGTCTCCAGACCCTCCTTGCGGGTCTTTGCCGCCGCGATCTCCCCCTCGGTGAGCACCGTCTTCGGGTACGCCGAGTTCGGAGCCACCGCCTCGGGAGCGTCCGACGCGAAGACCTGCTCGCCGGTCTCGTAGAAGACGCCGCCGCCCTTCGCGACGAATCGGCCCGACAGCAGGAAGTCACCGATGAACTTCATCTTGGTGATGTCCGCGATGCGGGCGGCGATCAGGCGCGGGTTCTGCAGCAGCAGGTGGATCTGCGCCGTGGTGAGCGTTCCCTCGGGACGCGCCACCGGATAGGTGTAATCAGCCATGGCTGTGTGCCTCCCTTAGAAGCAGAAGACGTCGATGACGTCTCCGTCGGCGGCGGCGGCCTCGAGGGCCACGCCGATCGGATTGGTTTTGGCCGCGATCGTCTGGATCTTGCCCAGATCCTCGGCGACCACACGAGCTCCAGCAGCGATGGCCGCCGAGGCGGTCAGCTTCTGAATCGAGCCCGCGAGGGGGTAGATCGTCAGTGGCTCGCCGCTGAGCGCGTCGAAGCCGGCGACACCGACGATGACCGCCGAGTCGTCCGCGGCGTGCGCGACGGTCTGCGATCCGCTGACGGCGACCAGGCGGCCGCCGGTGACGTCCGCTGACGTCGGGAGCGTGAACGGCTCGCTCGACAGCGTCTTGGGCAGGTACCCGGCCATCAGGCCACCTCTTCCTTGTTCTCGGCGGTCCAGCCGGCGGCCTTCGCGAGGCTCTCGCTGGAGTCGATGTCGTCCGAGCGACCGATCTCGGTCACCGGCACTGCGGTGTTCTTCGGCAGGGTCGCGAGCAGCGCCGCGGCGCCCTCTTCGTCCTTGTCGAGCTGGTCGCGCCAGCTCTGACGCGATGCGGCGGCGATGCGCCCCTCGGCCAGAGCGGTGCTCACGATCGCATCGCGGCGATCACTGATCTGCTGCTCGCGCGCCTCGAGTCCGGCGGCCGCGTTGGTCTGCAGGGTCGCGAAGACCTCTGCGTCGACCAGGACGGTGCCCTCAGGCGCTTCGGTGATGATGGCGGCCGGGGGCTCAGTGAGCTGGATGTCGAGCGCCCCGAGGAGCGTCACATCCGAAGCATCGGCATCGGTCACGCCGAGCCGCTCGCGGAGTCCAGCCTTCAGGTCCTCGTAGCTCACGAGATCCTCCTTCTGCTGTTTGGTGTCCACCGGCTCGGTCGAGACGGGGGTCTGGATCGCGTGGGCCGCAGCCCAGTCGCGAAGAGGGAGATGATCGGTCGCATCGTCCGCGTCGTCATCAGTGACGATGACGATCACGTTCTCGTCCCCGACCGTGGCGGCTTCGCCGGCGTCCGGGATGACCGCCTCGCGGTCTGCGAGTCCGAGGGCGACAGCCTCCGCGGCCGTCATCCAGGTCTCGTCCGCGAGCAGCTGGGCCCAGTCGTTCTCGCCAGCCTTCGCCGCGTAGATGTCGACGAGCGACTTCTCGATCGTGTCGAGGATCGAGGCATCCTTGCGGAGGTCCTCGGCATCGCCCCAGCTGAACACGGAGGGCTTGTGGATCATCATCTGGGTGCCCGGAGACATGACTGTCTCGTCGCAGCCCGATGCGATCACCGACGCGGCTGACGCGGCGAGTCCGTCGACGACCGCCAGCACCTTCGCCTTGTGCGCGCGAAGCATGTTCAGGATCGCGACCGCCTCGAAGCACTCGCCGCCAGGCGAGTTGATCCGCAGAACGATCTGCTCGACCGACTCGGGGAGGGCATCGAGGACCTGGCCGACGTCCTTTGTGGAGATTCCCCACCATCCGCCCCACGAGTCGATCGGGCCGTACATGCGGATCGTCGCGACGGTCGCACCTTCGCCGGTCGGCGCCGGCGTCGTCACCGCGTTGAAGAACTCCCGCTTGCTCTTCGGCCGTTCGGCTCCGTTCCAGAAGCGATCGCTGACCTTGGGCTTCATGTCTCCTCCTCGGGAGCGTCGATGCGCGGACGCACCAGGTTGCGGATCTTGTCGAGCGCGCGGCGGATGATGCCACGCGACTCCGGTGTGAGATCGCCCTCGAGCCCGTCGACGGCATCCAGGATCGCGACATCGTCGGGCTCGCCCTGGGCTGGCAGGCCCAGCCACTCGCGGAGGTACGCACGCAGCTCGTCGTCGACGACGAGGGCGCCGACCTTGACGAGCTCCGCGATCGCCTCGGCCGTCGCCGGGTGCTCGGCGCCGATCGGCTCGAACACCAGACGCGGTGCTGGCGTGTCCGGCCCCCAGTTCAGATCGACCAGGTCCTCCACGACGTGCTGCTGGGTGACGTCGGCGATGTGTGCCGCGACCGCGTTCAGCGAGGCCGTGAAGAAATCCGCGAACGTCGACCCGAGAGCCCACGATCCCGTCTCGGTTCCGAGGTTCAGGAAGTGCGCCAGCACCGCGCGAGCGATCTGCTCGTCGTGATAACGGATCGGGCCGTCCGTGTCGGGCAGCTTGCCGGTGACGCCCTTCAGGTCGAGCGACGCTCCGTCCGGGATAGAAGCACCTGCTGCCTCGCCCGCTTTGAACTCCGTGGCGAGCTTCAGCCCAGCCTTCATCTCCGAGTCGACCCAGGCCTTGGCATCCTCGTAGCTAGCGCCGGCCGGAGCCGGAGCGCCCTCGTATACCGGCACGCCTAGACCGTTGCGCTCGACGGTCAGCGCTTGCACACGCAGGATCCGGTCCTTCAGGAGCCAGTTCTTGTACGCCTGGCGCAGCAGGGACTGGCCAAGCCAGTTGCCGCCCTCGCGCTCGTTGATGTAGGCGACCAGCCGGCGGACGACGAGTCGGTCCTTCATGCCGTGCTGCTTGATCGCAACCAGGCCGCCGTCGATCGCCACGTCGATCTCTTCGATCGTGCGCGGGGGCCGGTAGGCGAGCTTCTTCAGGTGAGCGCGACCCTCTGGATCCGTCTCCGTGTCGTACACCTGCTCGAAGTACGCGTGCCCGAACACCAGCTCGAGCAGTGCCAGGCGCAGGTGGTCCGACCAGGAGAACCGGCCACGAGTGCGGAGCGGAGCGACCGGATCGGTCTTTGTTGCTCTCCAACAGAGCCAAAGGTCCCGCTCGAGTGGACGTCCGTCCTGGTGGTCTCCCATCACAGGCGAATGTCGACGTCTGGGTGGGGCGAGACCCCGACACATTGGTTAACGCGGACGCAACGGCGGCGCAACGAGGCACGCCTACGGTCGGGGCATGCCAGAGTTCGACGCGATCATCATCGCCGGCGGCCGGGCGACCCGGCTCGGAGGCATCGACAAGACCGCGCTGCTCTTCGACGGGCGCACACTTCTGCAATGCGCGCTCGACGCGGTACGCAAGGCGAAGCGGATCTCGGTGGTCGGGTTCGGCATCGACCTGGAGCGGGCAGAGGGAATCAGTCAGACGGAGGAGAAACCGCGGTGGGGTGGTCCCGCGGCGGCCCTTGGCGCCGGGGTGCGCGATCTGCGCCACAGCCGGGCCGAACTCACCGTGGTCATCGCCGCGGACATGCCTCGCGTCGCCGGTGCCGTCGCCCTGCTGCTCGACGCGATCGACGACGACCACGACGGCGTCATCGCGGTCGACTCCACGGGACGGCGCCAACATCTTCTCGGGGTGTATCGCACCTCGGCGCTGCGCCAGGCCGTCGCGGTCGCCGGCTCGGCGAATGCCGCCATGCGTGAGGTCACCGGGGCCATGCTGCTGCGCGAACTCGCCATCCCCGACGAGCTGTGCGCCGACGTCGACACCCCGATCGACGCCATCGAGAACGGGATAGAACTCCGTGCGCACGCGTCGGCTGGCTAGCGTTGCTGCATGAGCGACGACACGGAACTGGCACGCTGGGCGAAAGAACTCGCTGAGGCGCTCGGACTCGAGACCGCCGACATCCCGGACATCCCGATGATCCTCGATCTCGCGCGGGATGCGGCGCACAATGTCATGCGGCCGGCCGCACCGCTCACGACCTTCCTGGTCGGCTACGCCGTGGGCCTCGGCCGCGGAACGACTGCCGAACTCGCCGCCATCGCCTCCGAGCTCGCCGCTGCGCGACCGGCGCCGTGACGGAATTCCTCGCTGCGCGAGAAGTCGCGCACGTCGCGGGGTCGACGGCGCCCCGTTCCACCGAGCTGGTCGATCTGGCCGCCGCGACCGGCAGAACCCTCGCCGCCGACCTGATCGCCACCGCCCCGCTCCCCGGATTCGCGGCGGCCGCAATGGACGGCTGGGCGGTCGCGGGCGATGGCCCCTGGATGGTGGGCGACGCCATCAAGGCCTGCGACGACATCCCTGTAGAGCGGCTCCAACCCGGTGCGGCCCGGCCGATCTCGACCGGCGCACCCCTTCCATCGGGAGTCGCGCGCGTCATCCGCTCGGAACGCGGCGAGGTGCACGGATCGACCCTGGCCGAGGTCGTCCCCGATTCGGGTCTTCACGTCCGCGAGACCGGTGAAGAGGCCGCCCGCGGCGAGGTGCTGATCCAGTCGGGTGTGCGGCTGAGCCCGCCGCGCATCGCTCTCGCGGCGGCCGCGGGCTACGACGCGCTCTCGGTGATCACGCCTCCCACTGTGCGCCTGCTCGTGCTGGGAGATGAGGTCATCGATCGCGGTTCGCCGGTCCCGGGACGCGTGCGTGATGTCTTCTCGCCGTCATTTCCCGCCCTCCTGGGCGAACTGGGCGTGCTCACCCTGGGGCGGGTCGGCGACTCTCTGGACGACACGACGGCCGCCTTCGGCGCGATAGCCGACCCTCTCCTCGTCACGACCGGCGGCAGTGCGCGCGGTCCCGCCGACCACGTGCGGTCGAGTCTGACCTCGCTGGGCGCCGAGATGCTGCTCGACGGCATCCGGATGCGACCGGGGCACCCGCTCATGCTCGCGCGGTTGCCGTCGGGCACTCTGGTGCTGTCCCTTCCCGGGAATCCCCTCGCCGCCTACGTGGGGCTGGTCGCGATCGGCGGGGCGCTCCTCGACGGCATGCTGGCGCGGCCGCTGGCGCCTCTTGCCCGAACGACGCTCGCCGAGGCGGTGCCGGGCGGCCCGGCGACGCGGATCGTCGCGGCGAGCCGGACGCCCGCGGGCGCGGTACCGACCGGGCACCAGGGGGCAGGGATGCTGCGCGGTCTCGCCGCCGCCGACCTCCTCGCGGTGATCACGCCGAGTGGCGCCGCCGCGGGGGACAGGGTGGAGTATCTCCCGCTTCCGTGGTGACTCCGGCTCACGCCTCCTGTGGCTCGGTCTCCGGTTCGGCCCGCGCGAAGAAGTCGAGGACGTCGGCGATCCGGCCCTTGCAGCCACCGCATCCGGTACCCGCGCGCGTCGCCGAGCTGATGCATTCAATCGTCGTGTTGCCTTCGGCCGCTGAGCCGGCGATCTCACCGACCGTCACCCCGTTGCACCAGCACACCGTCGCATCGAGCGCGAACGCGTCGCGCGCCGCGGAAGGCACGTAGTCCGGCCCGTCGAAGCGGAGCAGCACCGACCGGTCGGCGGGAAGCTCGCTACGGCGTTCGAAGAGCAGCGTGAGCTCGGCGGCCGTGCGCGGCATGCCGACAGACACGAATCCCTCGAGGATGCCGGCCCGCGACACCATCTTCACGTAGCGCCCGTGTTCTGGATCGGCCCACTGGGCGACCTGGACCGCCGCGACCTCGCAGCCGGAGGCGTGATCCCGGCCCTCGTCGAGGTCGATCTCCCAGATGTCGCGCTTGACCGCACCGGCGGCGACAACATCCACACCCTCCGCCTTCAGCATGACGACGCCTGCGCCTCGATCGACGAAACCGGGAGCATCGATCGAGTGCCCGGCCGTGAAGTCGGCGACGAACCGCGCGGCGAGCCAGTCCGCCTGACGCCAGCCCGGGCCGATGAGGCCTGTCGGCCCTCCGTCGGGCAGCGACCCGTCGGCCGATCGGGTGGCGACGTGCGCGCAGTCGCCGATCGCGTAGATGTCGTCGTCCGCCCACGTGCGCAACTGATCGTCGACCAGGACACCGCCGGCGACATCGAGCCCGGCCAGGTAGGCCAATTCGACGCGCGCCCCGACCCCGCAGGACAGCACGAGCAGATCCCCGTCGATCTGCTTGCCGTCGGCGCAGATGATCGCGTCGAATCGGCTGTCGCCGTGCTCGTCGACGTGGCAGACGACGCTCTCGGCGCGCGAGTGGTTGATCATGGTGACGCCGGCGTGCCGGGCCGCGCGGGCCAGCATCGCGCCACCACCGACGTCGAGGTTCCGGTCCATCGGTGATTCGCTGTGATAGACGACCGCGGTCTCGGCTCCCGCATGCGCGGCGGCGAGGGCGAGTTCCATTCCCAGCACGCCGGCGCCGAGCACGATGATGCGGCGCCCGGCCTGGATGGCGTCGAGCACCCGCCGCGCATCGTCCAGGTCGCGCAGGGCCGTGATGCCGATGGGAAGGCGGGCGTCTGCGGTGTCGAGGCCGTTCGCGGCGTCCGGTGGTCGCATCCGGTCGCGGCGAAGCCGTGTGACTCCGTCGAGGGTCGGGATGTTGGCGCGGGCCCCGGTTGCGAGCACCAGCCGGTCGTAGGGCACGCGTTCGCCGGAGTCGAGGGTGACGGTATTCGTGGTGCGGTTGAGCGTCACGACCGACGTGCCGGTGAGGATGCGCACGCCGGCGCCGTCGAGCGCGGAGGTGTCGGTCATCTCGAGCGCGTCGCGGCCGGCGCTTCCCACCGCATAGTCGGCGAGAAGCACGCGGTTGTACGCGTGGTCTGGTTCGGCGCCCACGACGGTGAGCGAGACGAGGCCCGACGAGACGGCGGGGAGGAGCTCCTCGGCGAAGCGCGCCCCGACCGGTCCGAATCCGACGAGAACGATGCGCTCAGGCATGGACGACCTCCTCTGAGAGTGCACGCACCCTGACGATGGTCCGCTTGAACTCCGGCATGCCGGAGATCGGATCGGTCGAATGATCCGTGAGCAGGTTCGCGCTCTGGTCGTCGGCGAAATGGAACGGCAGGAACACCGTGTCGAGCCGGATGCCGGGAGTCAGCTCGGCCAGGCAACGCACGAGCCCTCGCTCGTTGGACACCTCGATGCGGTCGCCGTCGGCGATCCCCAGCTGCCCGGCGGTAGCGGGGTGCAATTGCGCCCGCGCGCGCGGCTGCGCGGCGAGCAGCTCCGGCACGCGCCGGGTCTGCGCTCCCGACTGGTAGTGCTCGAGCAGTCGCCCGGTGATGAGCGTGAGAACGCCGTCGACGTGCGCCGGGGCGTCGTCCGCGCGCGCCGTGACGGCCACGATGCGCGCGCGACCGTCGGCATGACCGAAGCGGTCGAGGAACAGGCGAGGAGTACCGGAGGAGCCGACCGGATACGGCCAGTGCGCGGCGATCCCCGTATCGAGCAGGGCGTGGCTGAGCCCGGAGTAGTCGGCGATGCCGCCCTCCGACGCCCGGCACAGTTCGTCGAACACCTCAGAAGCGTCGATTCTGAAGGTCGACGGTGACTCGAGGCGGCGCGCGAGCTCGGCGAAGATCCAGAGTTCGCTACGCACGCCGGGCGGCGGGTCGACGGCTTTGCGGCGGCGGATGACCCGGCCCTCGAGCGAGGTCATGGTGCCTTCCTCCTCGGCCCACTGGGTCACCGGCAGCACGACATCCGCGTACCTCGCCGTCTCGGAGAAGAAGAAGTCGCACACGACCAGGAAGTCGAGCGCTTCGAGCCCGCGGCGGACGACGTCGGCGTCGGGCGCAGACACGACGACGTTGGATCCATGCACCAGCAGGGCGCGGACACCGCCCTGTTGACCGAGGGTCGTCAGCAATTGCACGGCGGGAAGGCCCTCGCCCGGAAGCGAACCCGGCGGAACGCCCCAGACGCCTGCCACGTGCTCGCGCGCGACCGGATCGGTGATCTTGCGATAGCCCGGGAGCTGGTCGGCCTTCTGCCCGTGCTCCCGGCCGCCCTGGCCGTTGCCCTGGCCGGTGAGCGTGCCGTAGCCGGAATGCGTGGAGCCCACGAGTCCGAGCACCAGGGCGAGGTTGATCGCGGCGGTCGCCGTATCGGTGCCGTCGACGTGCTGCTCGACCCCACGGCCGGTCAGGATGTAGGTGCCGCCCTCCGAGGCGAGTCGCCGGGCGAGCTCCCGCAGCTGCCAGGCCGGCACCCCGGTCCGCTCCTGCACCCGCTCCGGCCACCAACGGCTGACGCTCCGCCTCAGATCGTCGAACCCCGTGGTGCGCGCGGCGATGTAGTCGCGATCGACGAGCTCCTCCGCGATCACGATGTGGATGAGCCCGAGCAGCAGCGGCAGATCACTGCCGGGCGTCGGCTGCACGTGCAGGCCCGCACCGTCGGCCGTCAGCTGCGCGGTGGACGACCGCCGGGGGTCGACGACGATGAGCCCGCCGGCCGCGCGCGCGGTCTCGAGGTGGCCGATGAACGGCGGCATGGTCTCGGCCACATTGGATCCGAGCAGCATCACCGTGCGAGCGTCATCGAGGGCCTCGACCGGAAAGGGCAGGCCGCGATCGATGCCGAAGGCGCGATTCCCTGCCGCTGCCGCGGACGCCATGCAGAACCGGCCGTTGTAGTCGATGCGCGAGGAGCCCAGGGTGACGCGGGTGAACTTCCCCAGCTGGTACGCCTTCTCGTTCGTAAGTCCGCCGCCCCCGAAGACGCCGACTGAGTCGGCGCCGTACTCGGACCGCAGCGAGCGCAGCCGGCCGGCCACGAGATCCAGCGCCTCGTCCCAGTCCGCGGCGCGATAGTCGCCGCTCTCCTCACGGATCATCGGCTCGACGATGCGTTCGGGTGAGGCGATGAGCTCTGCGGCCGTCCAGCCCTTCTTGCAGAGGCCTCCGCGGTTGGTGGGGAAGTCCCGGCCGGCGATCTCGACCGCGGCATTCCGGACCCTGGCGCTCGTGGCGACCGGCGTGACCGTCATCGCGCACTGGAGGGCACAGTACGGGCAGTGCGGTGCCGCCGCCCCTACCGTGCCCTCCGTCATTGCGCGTGCTCCTAGATGCGGTGTCCCGCCAGGGACGATCCCCGGCGGAGGTAGAAGAAGGCCGTGATGCCCATCAGCACGACGTAGGCCGCGATGAAGGCGTAGATCGCGCTGGCGTAGCTGCCCGTCTGCGCGAGCGATGCGCCGAGCGCCTGGGGGATGAAGAACCCGCCGTACGCACCGATCGCCGAGATGATGCCGATCGAGGCAGCCGTCTTGCGCTGCGTGCTGACGTCACCGGACTCCGCGTGCGCGTTGGCCACGCCGCTGCGTGCGGCGAAGATGCTCGGGATCATGCGATAGGTCGATCCGTTGCCGATACCGGTCGCCGTGAAGATCACCAGGAAGGTGACCAGGAAGATCCAGAAGTTGCCCAGCGGCAGGACGAGCACAACCGCGGTTGCACCGAGAGCCATGACGAGGAACGCCAGGAAGGTGACCTTCGCACCGCCGAAGCGGTCGGCGAGCTTCCCGCCGAACGGGCGGGCGACCGAGCCGAACAGCGCACCCATGAAGGCGAGCGAGATCGCGGCGACACCGATGTGGATGGCGGAGAAGTCCGGGAACTGCGTCGCGATGACCTTCGGGAAGACACCGGCGAACCCGATGAACGAACCGAAAGTACCGATGTACAGGATCGACATGATCCAGAGGTGCGGCTCGCGAAGTGCCGACGCGGACGCGGCGAAGTCTGCCTTTGCGCTGCGGATGTTGTCCATCCGCAGGAAAGCACCGAAGAACGCGATGACGATCAACGGAACCCAGATCCATCCGGCCAGCGGGAGGTTGAGAGCACTGCCGGTGCCGATGGCGCCGAGCGTGATGGCGAGCGGGACGACGATCTGCGCGACGGAAACACCGAGGTTTCCGCCGGCGGCGTTGAGCCCGAGAGCCCAACCCTTCTCCTTCTGCGGGAAGAAGTAGTTGATGTTCGACATCGAGCTGGCGAAGTTGCCGCCGCCGAAGCCGGCGAGCGCGGCGATGAACAGCATGAGACCGAACGGGGTCTCCGGGTTGCCCACCGCGAAGCCGAGTGAGATCGACGGGATCAACAGCAGCGCGGCCGAGATCATCGTCCAGTTGCGACCTCCGACCTTCGGTACGAGGAAGGTGTACGGCAACCGCAGAGTGGCGCCGACCAGGGCCGGCATCGAGATGAGCCAGAACGTCTGGCTGATGTCGAAGGTGAAGCCCGCAGCCGGCAGCTGCACGACGACGATTCCCCAGAGCTGCCACACGATGAAGCCGAGGAACTCGGCGAAAATCGACCAGCGAAGGTTGCGCTTGGCGATGACCTTGCCGCCGCCTTCCCACTGCTCGGTGTTTTCTGGATCCCAGTTCTCGATGTGACGACCGGCGGTCTCGATGATCGGCAGCGCGGCGCTCGCGCTGGCCTTCGCTGCGGGGGGTGCCTCGGTGGTGAGTGTCATTGCCTTCTCCAAGTGGGTGGGGACGGGAGGGAGCGTGTGTAGCTGCGAAGCTAGTGACCGAGTGTTTCGGGCGGCGGCCTTCGCGGTTACCGTTCGGTCACTTGTTTCTCACGACCCGATCGAGGCGCTGATAGGTGCCCGATACACGCCCGTCACGCGTGGGTCCGTCGCCACGAGAACGCGACCTTCGACGGCGCTCACTCCGAACGTGGGCAGGTGCAGACCTGGCGTGGTGAAGCACTCCCCGGACTCGAGGTCGTAGACCTCCTTGTGCAGGGGGGAGGCGATGGTGTGGCGCTCGCCGCGTGATCCGACGATCCCGCGCGACATCACGAACGAACCCGTCGCCGGATCCCGGTTGGACACCGCATAGAGGCTGCCGTCCGGCAGAAGGAAGAGCGCGATCTGCTGACCGTCGACGAGCGCGGCTTCGCCCCAGAGCGGTTCGAGCTCATCGAGGGCGCACACGTCGGTCACGATCAGCAGCCCGGTCATGAGCTTCAGGGTACGAAGCTGCGGTTTCGTCCCTGAGCCCGCGCCGTGACGATCACGTAACAACCACCTCACAGAACGGTTCGCGAACGGTGAGGAACGTGTCACAAGTTGTTACCTGGGTGCAACGACGGTGAAATGCCCCGCTCTTAGGCTGACGGCCAACGACTACCACTGGAGGGCGCCGTTCATGGATTTCGCGGCCCACGCGACCGCCGAGTCCGGCGCTCCCGCACCCCGCAAGGTCGTCGTCATCGGCGGCGGCCCCGCGGCACATCGATTCGCCGAGGCGATGCACGCGCGCGCTGTGCCGGCAGACGCCATCCAGGTCACCGTCCTCGGGGAGGAGTCCCACCTCCCGTATGACCGTGTGGCACTCTCACGCCGGCTGGTGGATTCCGAAGACCTCACCCTCGGCGACCCCGCGATGTGGGAGTCGACGGCGATCCGCTACCTCGGCGGCTCGGCAGTGACGGTGGTCGACCCGGCGGCGAAATCGGTCACCCTCGCCGACGGTTCGCAGGTCGACTACGACGACCTGGTCTTCGCCACGGGTTCGTCGGCGAGTGTGCCACCCATCACCGGTGCCGGCCTCGGCGTCGTGTACCGCACCATCGAGGACGTCGACTACCTCGTCGCACGCGTAGCCGAACTGCGTCAGGCGCTCGGTCGTGCGCCGCGCGTCGTCGTCGTCGGCGGAGGACTTCTCGGGCTCGAAGCAGCCGGCGGCCTCCAGCGACTCGGCGGCGAGGCGACGATCGTGCATTCCGGGAGCTGGCTGATGTCGGCGCAACTCGACGACGGGGCGGGCCAGGCTCTCGGCCGCTTGATCGAGGCGCAGGGCGTCGCCCTCGCCCTCGGCAACCGGCCGACCGAGATCCACGCGGAAGACGGTGTCGTGACCGCGGTCTCGCTCACCAACGGCGACCGGCTCGACGCGGACCTCGTGGTCTTCTCGATCGGCATCACTCCGCGCGACGAACTCGCCCGTGCCGCCGGACTCGAACTCGGCCCGCGCGGCGGGATCGCGATCGGCGAGGACTGCTCCACCAGTGGCGACGCCATCTGGGCCATCGGCGAGGTGGCGAGCATCGGCGGCGTCTGCGTCGGTCTGGTCGCCCCGGCGAATGCCATGGCCGAAGTGGTCGCAGACCGCCTGCACGGTGGCGAGGCCGTCTTCCCCGGAATCGACGACGCCACGAAACTCAAGCTCTCCGGCGTCGAGGTGGCGAGCTTCGGCGACGCGCTCGCGACGTCCGAGCATGCCCTCGAGGTCGTCTACGCCGACCCCGCGCGGGGCCTGTACCAGAAGATCGTGGTCTCGAACGATGCCAAAACGCTGCTCGGCGGCATCTTCGTCGGCGACGCGTCGCCCTACCTCTCCCTGCGCCCACTGCTCGGCCGGGAACTGCCGGCCGAACCGGGCGCCTACCTCTCGGCGGCGGGGGGCGAGGCGCCGACAGGCGAGCTCCCCGATGACGCGCAACTGTGCTCGTGCAACAACGTCTCGGTCGGCGCCGTCCGCTCCGCCATCCGCGGCGACCACGACGAGGCGTGCACGGAACTCGGTGCGCTCAAGGCGTGCACGCGCGCGGGAACTCAATGCGGCTCGTGCGTTCCGCTCGTCAAGAAGCTGCTCGAGACGGAACTGACAAAGGCCGGCATCGCCGTCTCGAAGGCGCTGTGCGAGCACTTCGAGCTCAGCCGCAGCGAGCTCTTCGAGTCGGTGCGCATCCTGCAGTTCACGTCGTTCGAGCAGATCATGGAACGCTTCGGCACGGGTCTCGGCTGCGACATCTGCAAGCCGGTCATCGCATCCATCCTGGCGACCCAGACCGGCTCGTACATCCTCGACTCCGGCCGGGGCGGCCTGCAGGACACCAACGACCGCGCCCTCGCCAACATGCAGAAGGACGGCACCTATTCCGTCGTTCCGCGCATCCCGGGTGGGGAGATCACACCCCAGAAGCTCAAGGTCATCGCCGAGGTGGCCGCCGACTACGGCCTGTACACGAAGATCACGGGCGGGCAGCGCATCGACATGTTCGGTGCGCGTCTCGAGCAGCTGCCCGAGATCTGGAAGGTCCTCGTCGAAGCCGGGTTCGAATCCGGTCAGGCCTACGGCAAGTCGCTGCGCACGGTGAAGTCCTGTGTCGGCTCGACATGGTGCCGCTTCGGAGTGCAGGACTCCGTCGCCATGGCGATCAACCTGGAGCTGCGGTACCGCGGACTCCGGGCGCCGCACAAGTTCAAGCTCGGTGTGTCGGGCTGCGCGCGCGAGTGCGCCGAGGCCCGTGGCAAGGATGTCGGCGTCATCGCGACCGAGCAGGGCTGGAACATGTACGTGGGCGGCAACGGCGGTTTCCAGCCGGCACATGCCCAGCTGCTCGCTCAGGATCTGGATGATGAGACCCTCATCCGCTACATCGATCGCTATCTCATGTACTACATCCGGACCGGCGACCGCCTGCAGCGCACGGCGCGCTGGCAGGAGGACCTCGAGGGCGGCCTGGATCACGTGCGCGACGTCGTCGTCAACGACAGCCTCGGCATCGCCGGTGAACTCGAGCTGGCGATGGCGCAGCACATCGGCAGCTACGAGGATGAGTGGGCCGCCACCCTCAAGGATCCGGAGCGGCTTCGACGCTTCCGCTCCTTCGTGAACGCTCCCAACACGCCGGACCCGGCCATCGTGCAGGTGATGGAACGCGATCAGCCGCGTCCGGCGACCGCGGGCGAACGAGCGGTCATGCTGGCAGGCACCACCATCCCCATGCGGCCGCGCGATCCGGGCGAGGTGTAGCCATGGAACTCGACCTCGACCTCCGCGGGCGCCGCGTCCTCATCGTCGGCCGGTATTACGAGTCTCGTCGTGCGATCGCCCGGTATCTCGCCTCCGAGGCGAGGGTCTTCCTTGCTTCGCCGACGTCCGCGCCTCCGGACGGCCGCCTTCAGGTCATCGACCCCCGAACGTCGAGCGAGTGGGCCGATGCGGTCTCGATCGTCGACCTCGTCGTCGCGGTGGACCTGGATCAGGAGACCGACGCGCTGCTGAGCGCGGCCTGCCTCTCCTGTCGCGCCTGGGTGAGCCGCGAGCCGGCGCTCGCCTCGACGGCCGTCGGTGCCGTCACGCTCGTGGGTGGCGGCCCGGGAGACGACGGGCTGTTCACTCTCGCGGGCAGGGACGCGCTGCGGCACGCCGACGTCGTGTACTACGACCGGCTCGCGCCGCACAGCCGTCTCGAGTTCTGGGCCGCAGGAGCAGAGCTGATCGACGTCGGCAAGAAGCCCGGTCACCACGCCGTGCCGCAGGCGCAGATCGAGCGGATGATGATCGCCAGCGCCCTGGATGGCCACAACGTCGTCCGGCTCAAGGGCGGCGATCCCTTCGTCTTCGGCCGCGGCGGCGAAGAGGTGATCGCCTGCCGGGAGGCGGGCGTGCCCGTCGTGGTCATCCCCGGCGTGACGAGCGCGATCGCGGTCCCTGGCGCCGCGGGGATCCCCGTGACCCATCGCGACGTGAGCCACCTCGTCACGATCGTCTCCGGTCACGCGCCGCTCGAGGAAGGCGAACTCGCGCACCTGGCCGGGCTCGGTGGCACCATCGTCGTGCTCATGGGCGTCACGAACCTTCCGCACCTCGCCGCCGGCCTCGCCCGCCACGGAATGGCACCCGGCATACCCGTCGCGATCATCGAGCGCGGCTTCTCTCCCAGCCAGCGCACCACCATCGCCGATATCGAGACCGTCGTGTCGGTGGCCGGCCTGGTGGGAGCGCAATCACCCGCGGTGCTCGTGATCGGCGAGGTGGTCGCGTTGTCGGGACACGCGGCAGTAGACCTGGCCGAGCTCGCACGCACCTCGAGCGCCTTCACCGCGAGGTGACCCATCGCACCACTGACTCTTCACGCACCCAACGGACACACATTGACGGACATCGGATCAGAGGCGCAGGTTCCCGGGTTCCGTGCTGACCAGCTCGAAGGATTCCGCATCGGAGTGACCTCCGATCGTCGATCCGAGGATCTCATCTCGGCGCTCGAGCGACGCGGGGCCGAAGTCCTGCACGCTCCGGCGATCAGGATCGCGGCGCCCGAGAGCGATGCCAAGCTCGCCGTCGACACGGCCGCCATGATCGCCGGCCGCCCCGACGTGCTGCTGGCGACGACGTCCTACGGTGTCCGCCGCTGGCTTGAGGCGGCGGATGCGGCCGGACTCGGCCCGGAACTCGCCGAGACTCTCGAACGCTCGCGCATTCTCGTTCGCGGGCCTAAGGCGCGTGGCGCGGTTCGTGCCGCCGGACTCGACGACTCCGGCATGAGCGACGAGGAGACCACCAAGTCGCTGGTCGACCGGGTGCTCGCCGAGGGTGCGGCGGGCAGGACCATCGCGGTTCAGCTGCACGGTTTCACCGACGCTGCGCAGCTGGATCGATTGCGTGCCGCCGGCGCGACGGTGCTCACGGTCGAGCCGTACCGCTGGCTCATGCCGGAGGATTCGAGCAAGGTCCTCCGTCTCATCGATGCCATCTGCACCGGATCGGTCGACGCGGTCACCTTCACCAGCGCCCCCGCCGTGGACGCCCTGTTCACCACCGCCGACGGTGTGGGCAAGCTCGATGCCGTGCTGGACGCCTTCAGCGAGACTGTCGTCGCCGCCGCGGTCGGCCCGGTCACCGCGGTCCCTCTTCGCCTGGCCGGCATCGAGCCGATCCAGCCAGATCGGTATCGCATGGGCGCGCTCATCCGCCTGGTGTGCGAGCACCTCGAGGAGCAGCGAATCTTCCGCCTCGCCACGCGACACGGCCTCGTCGAGTTGCGCGGGCGGGTCGTCGTCGTCGGTGAGAACCGTGCGAGCCTCGCCCCCACATCCCTCACCCTCTTCCGCATCCTGCTCGCCGCTCGCGGGTCGGTGCTGTCCCGCGCCGAACTCACCGCGTCCCTCCCGGAGATGCAAGACGATCACGCGGTCGATGTCGCCATCTCCCGGCTCCGCCAGGCGCTCCCGGCTGCCGGCCTGGTGACCACCGTCATCAAACGGGGCTACCGCATCGATGTCTGAGCCCGTGCTCGCCGGGTTCTCGCACGGCACCTCCTCGCCGGTCGGCCAGCGGTTGGTCTCCGAACTCATGGACGCCGTCGCTGCCGAACTTCCAGAGGGTGCCAGCCGACTCGGGTTCGTCGACGTGCAGCAGCCCGACATCAGAGCGACATTCGACTCGGTCGACACCGCCGCCCCGATCGTGGTGGTTCCCCTCCTGCTGTCCGCGGGCTACCACGTACACGTCGACCTGCGCCGCGCTGTGGATGAGCAGCCCGACCGCGCGACCGCGCTGACCGGAGCCCTCGGGCCGGACGAACGGCTCACCGCGGTTCTCGTGCGCCGGCTCGACGAGGCCGGCCTGCGGCCAGAGGACGCTCTCGTGCTGAGTGTCGCGGGGTCCAGCGATCGCCGCGCCATCGCCGATTGCGAAGTGGTTGCCGGCCAGCTCGCGGCTGCCACCGGCCACGAGGTCACGCTGGGCTACCTGTCGGCCGCCGAGCCGCGACTCGAGGATGCCGTGCGCACCGCCCGCTCAACGGGCCGCCGTGTGGTGGTCAGCAGCTATCTGCTCGCCCCGGGCTACTTTCACGATCTGGCGGTCGCGGGCGGGGGAGATGTCACGTCGGCCCCGCTGCTCGCTGCGCATGATGAGCCGCCACGCGAGCTGGTCGACGTGGTCCTCGACCGTTACGCCGAGGGTGCGTTCGCGCTCTGACGTGCGGCCGCCTTCGCCGCCGCGGGCACGGCGTCGAGGATCCGGCTCACCGCGGCGTCGTCGTGCGCGGCCGAGACGAACCAGGCCTCGAAGACCGACGGCGGCAGTGAGACCCCGGCGTCGAGCATCGCGTGGAAGAACGCCGGGTATCGATACGCCTCCTGATCGCGCACCTCTTCGTAATCGCGCGGTGCCGTCTCGCGGAAGGCGAACGAGAACAGGTTGCCCGCGCGCTGGACGACATGCGTGACCCCCTCGGCCGCGAGGGCACCGGATGTAGCTTCGGCCACGACCTGCGACGTTGCGTCCACCCGCGCATAGACATCGTCATCCGCGGCGCCGAGTGTGGCCAGTCCGGCTGCCACGGCGAGGGGATTTCCGCTCAACGTCCCGGCCTGGTAGACCGGCCCGAGCGGGGCGAGAGCGTCCATGACCTCGGCGCGACCGCCGAGTGCTGCGAGCGGCAGTCCTCCGCCCACGACTTTGCCGAAGGCGAAGAGGTCGGGCACGTAGTCGAGCGCTTCGAGACCCCACCACCCACCGGGACCGACCCGGAAGCCGGTGAGCACCTCGTCGAGGATGAGCAGCGCGCCGTTGTCGCGCGTCTGCTGCGAGAGGAAAGCATTGAATCCGGGCGCCGGCGCGACGACGCCCATGTTGGCCGCGGCCGCCTCGACGATGACCCCGGCGATGCTCGCGCCGTGCTCGGCGAACGCCTCCCGCACGGCGGACTCGTCGTTGTACGGCAGAACGAGGGTCTGCGCCGCCGTCTCAGCGGTGACCCCGGCGGAGCCAGGCAGCCCGAGTGTCGCCACTCCGGAGCCGGCCTCGGCCAGCAGGGCGTCGGAATGCCCGTGGTAGTGCCCGGCGAACTTCACCAGCAGAGGACGCCCCGTGACGCCCCGCGCCAGGCGGATCGCCGTCATCGTCGCCTCGGTACCGGTCGAAACGAGCCGGACGCGCTCCACGGCAGGCACCCGCGAGCGGATGAGCTCGGCCAGGTCTGTCTCGCCGGGGGTGGACGCCCCGAAGCCGAAACCGCGCTGCGCGGCTTCGGTCACGGCGGTTACCACGGCGGGGTGCGCATGGCCGAGAAGCGCGGGACCCCAGGCGCCGACGAGGTCGACGAATTCGCGGCCTTCGACATCCGTGAGATAGGGGCCGGCCCCGGAGACGAAGAATCGCGGGCTCCCGCCGACCGACCGGAACGCGCGCACCGGGGAGTTGACCCCGCCGGGTATCGACATCCGGGCTCGAGCGAACTCGGCCTCGTTCGTCGTCATCGGGGGCGAAGGGACCGGGCGAGCTCGACCGCCCAATAGGTCAGCACAGCGTCCGCACCGGCGCGCCGGACGCTGAGCACCGACTCCTCGATGGCACGTTCGCGGTCGATCCATCCGTTCGCGGCCGCGGCCTCGAGCATCGCGTACTCCCCGGAGACCTGATACGCCCAGACCGGGACCGAGCTCGCCGCTGCGACGTCGCTCAGCACATCGAGGTAGCTCGACGCGGGCTTGACCATGACGATGTCGGCCCCCTCGTCGATGTCCGTCAGCGCTTTGCGGAGTCCCTCGCGCCGGTTGGCCGGGTCGAGCTGGTAGCTGCGCCTGTCGCCGACGAGTGAGGACTGCACCGCGTCCCGGAACGGGCCGTAGAACGCGGATGCGTACTTCGCCGAGTAGGCGAGGATCGCGGTGTCGGTTCGGCCAGCGGCGTCGAGCGCATCGCGCACCGCGGCGACCTGGCCGTCCATCATCCCGCTCAGACCGAGCAGGTGAGACCCTGCGGCGGCCTGTGCGACCGCCATGTCGCGGTAGCGCAGCAGGGTCGCGTCGTTGTCGATGGCGCCGCGGGAATCGAGCACTCCGCAATGCCCGTGATCGGTGAACTCATCCAGGCAGAGATCGGTCTGAACGACGAGGCTGTCTCCCGCCTCGGCGACGACGACCCGGGTGGCGACGTTCAGGATGCCCCCTTCGTCGGTGGCGCCCGAGCCGATCGCGTCCTTCACCAACGGCACCCCGAAGAGCATCACCCCGCCGATGCCGGCGTCCGCGGCCTCCGACACGGCTTTTCGCAGGCTGTCGAGCGAGTGCTGCACCACACCGGGCATCGAGGCGATGGGGGTCGGCTCGTCCGCCCCCTCTCGCACGAACATCGGAAGAACGAGATCGCGCGGATCCACCCGCGTCTCGGCCACCAGGCGACGCAGAGCCGGGCTGGAGCGCAGCCGGCGTGGCCGGTCGGCGGGGTAGGTCATCGGGTGCCTCCCAGCGCCGCAAGGTCGGCCGCGCCGAGCGCCAGCAACTCGTCCGCGACCCGGCCGGCGAGGTCGAGCGCCGGACTGCCGGAGTCGCCGAGGGAGGTTGCCTGCGCGCTGGTCAGGAATTCACTGCCGTCGGGGCGGTACACCCGGGCAGTGAGAAACAACAGTCCGTCGTCGATCATCGACCGCGTGCCGATCGGTGCGGAACATCCTGCCTCGAGCAAGCGAAGGACCTCGCGTTCCGCGTCGACCATCATGCGGCTCTGGTGGTCGTCCATGCTCGCGAAGGTCTGCTCGTCGCCATCCCTCGTCTCGATGGCGAGCGCGCCCTGACCGGCCGCGACCGGCCATTCGTCCAGATCGAGATACTCGCTGATGTCGGATTCGCGACCCAGGCGCAGCAGGCCTGCCGCCGCGAGGACCACCGCATCGAAGTCTCCCTCGACCACGCGCCGGAGTCGCGAGTCGACGTTGCCGCGGATGTCGATCACCTCGAGGTCGGACCGGCGCGCGAGCACCTGCGCACGGCGCCGAGGGGACCCGGTGCCGATTCTGGCGCCCGGGGCGAGGGTCTCGAAGGTCTCTCCTTTGCGGGCGCAGAGAACGTCCCGCGCATCCGCGCGTGGTGGTACGGCAGCGATGACCAGTCCGGGATGCGCTTCCGGAGGAAGGTCCTTCAGGGAATGCACAAGGACATCGCACTCGCCCGCGAGCAGGGCATCGCGCAGCGCGGAGGCGAATACGCCCGTGCCGCCGATGGTCGCCAGCGAATCGGATGTCGTGTCGCCCGCCGAGACGATCGTCACGACCTCGACGCTGACGCCGCTTGCGCGTTCGAGCATCGGGCGGACCGACTCGGTCTGCGCCAGAGCCAGCGCACTCCCGCGCGTGCCGACCCGGAGCACGGTCGAGGAGGGCGTCACGCCATTAACCTTAGTAACGTGCTCGTCTGCCTCACGGCCAACCACCGAAACACGAGCTTCGACGTGCTCGAACGGTTGTCGACCGTCGCCGACGAGGTCTCCACGGCTCTGACGGCCGACGGGGGCGCGGCGCGCGGGGCCGTCCTGCTCGCCACCTGCAACCGTTTCGAGGTCTACCTCGATGTCGACACCGATGTCACCACGGCCGCGGAATCGGCGCTGCAGGCGGTCGCTGCGGCGGGCCGGGTCGACGACGCCGAGCTTCGTCGCTCGATCACCGTGCTCTCCGCCGAGAAGGCGACGAGCCACCTGTTCGCCGTCGCGTCCGGCCTCGAATCGGTGGTGGTCGGCGAGGACGAGATCTCCGGGCAGGTGAGCCGTGCGCTGGGGGCGGCACGTGCTGCGGGCACCACCACATCCGCGCTCGAGGCGGTCTTCCAGCGCGCGTCCCGCACATCCCGCTGGGTGAAGGCATCGACCACGCTCGGCGCAGAAGGCCGTTCCATCGTGCGCCGCGCACTCGAGCTCGCGGAGGTGCCCGACTGGTCGACTGTGGCCGTGCTCGTGGTGGGCACGGGTCAGTACGCCGCAACCACGGTCGCTGCACTCCGCAATCACGGCGTGACCGATCTGAGGGTGTATTCGCCCTCCGGCCGCGGCACCGTGTTCTCCGCGAAATACCGCCTCCCGCTCGAACTCGATCTGACCGATGCCGTCACGGGAGCCGACGTGGTCATCACCTGCACGGGCGCCTTCGTGATCGGAACCAAGCACATCGTCGACGACATGCCGCGTGTGGTCATCGACCTCGGGATGCCACGCAACGTCGATCCCGCCATCGCCGGGCTTCCCGGAGTGGATCTCTTCGATCTCGAACGCATCCGGCTCGGCACCCCGGCCGAGGATGCATCCGATGCCGCGCGTGCCCTCGTGGGAGATGCGGCCGCGCGATACGACGCCGAGAGCTCCGCCGCACCGGCCGTCGTCGCGCTCCGGGCGCACGTCACCGGGCTCGTGGATGCCGAGATCGCGCGAGCTCGCGCCAAGGGCGATACGAGCCCGCAGACAGAAGCGGCGCTCCGGCGACTCGCGACCGTGCTGCTGCACGAACCGTCGGCGCGCGCACGCGGGCTCGCCCTCGACGGTCGCGTGGATGAGGTCTCGGCGGCGATCTCGGCGCTTTTCGGCATCGAGACGCCTCCGGAATAACCGGCGGGTCGAGCAGGATCGAAGAAGCGGCCGCATGGCCCGGCTCCTAGCGTTGTCCGCATGACATCCATCGAATCCATCACCCTCGAAGTGGCCGACGTGAAGGCCGCCGAAACGTTCTACTCCGAAGCCTTCGGGCTGGGTCCGCGCCTGCGCGTTCGGGCCTCTGAGACGCCGACGACGGGCTTCCGCGGCTTCACCGTGTCGCTCATCGTCTCGCAGCCGTCGACGGTCGGCGCACTGATCGACTCCGCGGTGGCGGCGGGCGCCACGATCCTGAAGCCCGTCGAGAAGTCCCTCTGGGGTGTCGGCGGCGTCGTTCAGGCCCCGGACGGGACGATCTGGAAAGTCGCCACCTCGGCGAAGAAGGACACCGGTCCGGCGACGCGGGAGGTCGACTCGGTCGTTGTGCTGCTCGGCGCCGACGACGTCGGAGTCAGCAAGAAGTTCTACGTCGATCGAGGTCTCGCGGTCGGCAAGAGCTTCGGGAGCTATGTCGACTTCGACATGCCTGCAAGCCCGGTGTCGCTGGGTCTCTACAAGCGCCGCGCTCTCGCGAAGGATGCCGGCGTGCCGCCCGAGGGCGACGGATCGCATCGAATCGTGTTCGGCGGTGACGCCGGCTCCTTCACCGATCCGGACGGCTTCGCCTGGCAAGCCGCGTAGGCGTCAGCCTCTGGCCTTCGTCGCCGTGAAATGCTCGGCGACGAAGGCCAGCTGAGCAGGAGCCATCCGCTTCCAGTAGGCGAAATCGTGGCCGCCGGGTTCGAACCCACCCGCGGGTGAGTCGTCGAATCCCGCCACGTAGCGCTCGACGACCGGGGAGAAGCCGTCGCCCGTGCCGCAGTCGATGCGCACCGGGATGCCGGCCAGGGCACCCTGCCGGCCGGCGAGGTCGCGTGCGGCATAGTCCGTCGCGTCATCGAACGCGCCGCCGGGGGAGTGGGCAGCGTCCTGCCACATGGCAGGGCTCTCGGCGACGACGGAGGCGACGCGCCCGGGACCCAGCTCGGTCGCGAGAAGGAGGGCGCCGTATCCGCCCATCGACCAGCCGAGCAGGGCGATACGGTCCGTCGCCAGGCCGTGTTCGGCGAGGAGGGGGAGGAATTCCTCGGTCACCATGGCGCCCGCGTCCTCACCCGATGCCCGGCGGTGCCAGTAGGTATCGCCGCCGTCGACCGACGCGATGGCGAACGGCGCCGCGCCGCCCGCGACCGCGTCGGCGAGGAACCGATCCAAGCCGAGGCGTTCGAACGCCGCCCGGTTGTCATTGCTGTAACCGTGCAGCACCACCAGCACGGGCAGCGGGTCTCCGACCTCGGCGCCGGGCGGGTAGGCGATCGTCCAGCCGCACGAGACTCCGAGGCGCGCGTCGGAGACGAAGTCGCCCCGCGTGGACGGCCCGGGTTCGACATCCGGGACTTCTCCGGATTCGCCATTCAGCCCGAGCAACTGATGCAGCGTGGTCCGGCCCGGGATCAGTCCCGCCTCGATGCTTAGGGCGCCGGCGACACCCACGACGGCCACGCCACCCGCCCCGAGGAGCAGGGTACGGCGACGGATGCTGCCGGTGTCGCTCACGCCGCCTATTTGAGATCTCGGAGCCGGGCAGCGATGCTGCCTTCCTCGCCGCTGCGTCGCTCGTACGTCACGG
>JBDSKH010000053.1:0-6696 GCA_039917005.1 Pseudolysinimonas sp. | reverse complement strand
GCGGTGCCGAGCACCTCTTTGGCGGTCGCGCGGGCGTCGGCCACGAGGGTCTTGGCGTCGGACTTGGCGTTGGTGCCGATGGAGTCGGCCTCCGTGCGCTTGTCGGCGGCGCGCTTGCTCGCGGCGGCGAGCTGTGCCTGTGCCTCGTCCAGGAACTTCTGCGTGGTGGCCGATGCCTCGGCGTGCTTGGCCGCGTACTCCTTCTCGGCCTCGTCGCGGCGGGCGGTGAGCTCGAGCTCGAGGTCGGTCTTGGCCAGCTCGGCGGTCGTCGCCAGTCGAGCTGCGAGCTCGTCGGTGTCCCGCTGGATGCGGGCGCGGGTGGACTCGAGCTCTTCGGTCAGCTGCGCCTTCTTGCGCGCGACCTCCCGGTCGATGTCGCTGCGCTTCTTCTCGATGTCGGAGTTGAGCGTGGCGCGGGACTGGGCGATCTCGTTGTCGGCGTCGGAACGTCGGTGGGCGAGCTCGGCCTCGAGGGTCTCGCGGGCTCCGGCGAGCTCGGCCTCCCAGGCCTCGCGTGCTCCGGCGAGCTCCGCCTCGAGAGCGGCGCGACCGCCGGTCAGCTCGGCCTCGAGTTCTGCGCGGGCGCGGGTGGTCTCCGCCTCGAGCTCCGCACGGGCCTTGCCCGTCGCGGCCTGCAGCTCGGCGTTGGCCGTGCGGGTCGCCGCTTCGAGCTCCGCACGGGCGCGCTCGGTGTCGGCGTCGAGGGCGGCGTTCGCGGCCGCGGTGTCGTTCTCGAGCGCGACGCGGGCGTCGGTGGTCTCGCGGGCGAGGTTGGTGCGACCCTCTTCGAGGTCGTGGGTGAGCTCGGCGCGCAGGCGGGCCGACTCGGCCTCGAACGTGGCGCGGGCCTGCTCGGTGTCGCGGGCGAGTGCCGCGGCCTCTTCGCGCGCGGCGGCGAGCTCCTGCTGCGCGGTGGTGCGCGCCTCGGCGACCTCGCGGTCGGCCTCGGCGCGGACTGCCGCAGCATCGCGCTGACCGGCGGAGCGGATCTCGGCGACCTCGGTCGTCACGCTGGCGCGGATCGCGGCCGCCTCGCGGGTGGCGTCGGCGACAGCGGTCTCGGACTCCTCCGTCGCGCGGGTGAGCATCTCGGTGGCGCGCTCGTTCGCGTCGCCCAGGATGGCATCCACTCGTGCCTGCGCATCGCCGACCAGCTCGGCAGCGTGGGCGTCGATCTCGGCGCGCTGCTGCGCGAGCTCGGCCTGAACGCTGGAGCGAAGCTTCTCGGCGTCGATGTCGGCCTGGCTGATGAGGCGCAGCGACTGCTCCTCGGCGACCCGGAGGGTGTTCTCGAGCTTGGTGCCCAGCCCGGAGTAGGTCGGGCTGCCGACCTCGTCGAGTTCGGCCTGCAGATCTTCGGCGACGGCTTGCAGTCGCTTGATCTCTTTCGCCTGGTCGGTCTTCTCGGCATTGGTCTTGACGAGGTCGCCACGGAGGTCTCCGACGACCTTGTCGACTTCGTCTTTCTTGTATCCGCGCAGTTCAGTACTGAACGCGTCTTCTGCCGCCACCGGTTGCTCCTTCAAACAGAAAGGGTTGTATCGGGAAGGGTTTTCGGCCCCTCGACCAGGTGAAGGGAACCTGGAGAGTCTAACCGCGAAGCGTGGATGACGCCTCCGAAGTTCCATCGCGAGACGCGCCACGTGGAGGCCGCGCACAGTCTCCTCCCAGGCCGCGCGCCGGTAGGGCGGTAACCTGGGATGTCTTTTGCCGCCATTCTCGGGAGATTCCTCCGTGCGCTTCGTGATCGCGATCGTGCTGTTCGTCGCAGCCTTCTTCGCCATCGGACTCGGAATCGCCCAGCGCACCGTTCTCGCCGGACCCGACACCTTCAGCACCCAGACCACGACCGGCTCAGCGCCGATCACGATCGTCGAGGGCGCTGCGCTCAACGCCCTTCCCGGCACGCAGACTGTGACGGTCGAGGGCGAGGGCGACATCTTCCTGGCCTACGGCCGCACCGGCGACGTGCTCGCCTGGGTCGGCGACCTGCCCTACAACCTCGTGACGTTCGAGCAGGGCGCGACCGAGTTCAGCACCGAGACCGTCGGCTCGCCGGCCGCCGCCGACCCGACACCCGGAGCGACGCCGACTCCCACACCCACGCCTACCGAGACCACCGGTGACGAGGTCGAGGTCGAAGGGTTCACCGGGGACGTGCCGGATCCGCGCGCCGCCGATCTCTGGGTGCAGGAATTCTCGGGCACCGACCAGCTCATCCGGCGCATCAACGCCCCGCAGGACATCTCCCTCATCATCATGTCCGACGGCCTATCGCCGGCCCCGGCGGACATCAGCGTCAGCTGGCCGCTCGACAACTCGGCGCCGCTCTCCGGACCGCTGATCATCGGCGGCATCCTGGGCTTCCTCGCCGGCTTGGCTGCCTTCCTGTGGGCCCTCGTCCACGCGCGACGTCGCCGCGGACCGCGCCGCAAGCAGCCACGCCTGCCGAAGTCGCCGCAGCCCAAGCGGCTGAAGCGGGCTCCGCAGCGCTCCGCCATCACCGCGGGCCCGACGGTTCCGCTGCCGCCCGGAGCTCCGGCCGGAGCACCCGACGCGACCCGCCGCGGCCGTCGCCGGTCCGTCGCCGTCGCCGGTGGCATCCTGACCGCGACCCTGCTGCTGACCGGCTGCACGACGGGTGCCGGCGTGCTGGGCTCCGGCCTCGCCCCGACGCCGACATCGTCGAGCACCGACATCGCGGCCGAGAACAGCCTCAAGCCGCCCGCGGTCACCAAGCAGCAGCTCGGTCGCATCGTCGACAAGATCGCGGACACCATCATCGCCGCCGACGAGGCCAAAGACCCGACGGTCGCCGCCACCCGGCTCGCCGGTCCGGCACTGGCTCTCCGCGCCGCCAACTACGCGATCACGAAGGCGGACCCGGCCCTCGCGACGGTGCCGGCGTTCCCCACCGGCGAGGTGCGGGTCGTGCTGCCGCAACAGAACATCGCGTGGCCGCGGTCGGTCTTCGCGATCGTCCAGCCGACGGATGCCACGCTCGCCCCCGTCGCCGTGATGCTCGTGCAGGACTCGCCTCGCGAGAACTACAAGGTGCACTACCTGATCACGCTCGAGCCCGGATTCGTGCTGCCGCCCGTAGCGCCTGCGCAGATCGGCTCTGTCGCGCTCGACGCCGACAACGGCCTCGGGCTCCTGCAGCCCAGCCAGCTCGCGCAGGCCTATGGCGATGTGCTCATCCTGGGTGAGGAGGCGACGAACTACGCCCTCTTCGAGGTCGACGGCGACACCCTCCGCGTCGACATCGGTTTCGACGCGAAGGCGGCGCGCAAGGCGAGCATCCCCGCCAGCGCGAAGATCGAGTTCACCAACGGCCCCAACGCCGAGGCGCCGATCTCCTTCCCGACGAACGACGGCGGGCAGCTCGTCGCCGTGTCGCTCGACGACACCGAGACGATCACCCCGACAGAGGCGGGGGCCGCGATCAACTCGCCGCCGGCCGTGAAGGCGCTCTCCGGCTCGGCCCTCAGCACGAAGGGCATCACAGCGACCTACGGCGTCCAGCTGCTGTTCTACGTTCCGGCGCTGGCCAACGGCAGCGACGCGAAGATCCAGCTGCTCGGCTTCAGCCAGGGCCTGGTCTCAGCGAAGGAACTGGGTTGAGCAACATCGCGCCCGGCTCGAACCTGCGGGGTGCGGTCGATCTGTCGGCGCTCGTCCGGCGGGCGAACGCCCCGACCGGCCCGGATGCTGCGGCAGCCGCCGCTGCAGGTCCGGCGGGAGCGGGCGCGATCGTCTTCGCGGCGAGCGACGCGACCTTCGAGAGCGTCCTGGAGCTGTCGTCACGCGTCCCTGTCGTGGTCGAGTTCTACGCGCCGGGCATCGAGCCCGCACTGGGCAGCCTCATCGAGTCGTATGCGGGTCGCCTCGCGCTCGCCACCGTCGACGGGCAGGCGAATCCGCAACTCGCCCAGGCCTTCCAGGTCCGTGAGGTGCCGGCGGTCGCCGCGATCATCGCCGGGCGTCCCGTCAATCTGTTCCTCGGCATGCCGCCGGACGAGGAGGTGCGCGGCGTCCTCGACGAGCTGCTCGCCCTCGCCACGCAGAACGGCGTGACCGGTCGACTCGACGTGCCCGCCGCAGACCCGGACGCCGAGGACGCCGATCCCGCGGCGACCCCCGAACCCGTCGAGGAGCCGCTTCCCCCGCACCACCAGGAGGCGTACGACGCGATCGCGGCCGGCGACTTCGCCACCGCCGTCGCCGAATACCGCAAGGCGATCGCCGAGAGCCCGCGCGACGCCCTCGCCGTCGCGGGTCTCGCGCAGGTGCTGTTGCTGCAGCGTCTCGACGGTGCGGATGCGGCGGCCGTGCGAAAGACAGCGGCGGACCTGCCCGGCGACGCCGCCGCCCAACTCGCCGTCGCAGATCTCGACGTCAGCGGCGGACACGTCGACGACGCCTTTGCACGCCTGCTCGAGCTCTTCCCCTCGCTCGACGCGGACGGCAAGAACGCCGTGCGCACCCGCCTGCTCGAGTACTTCGAGATCGCGGGTCCCGAGGATCCGCGCGTACTCGACGCTCGCCGGAGACTGACGAACCTGCTCTACTGAGCTGCCGTGCTGCCGTGGGCGGACGCAGAAACCCGCCCGCCCCATGACGGGACGAGCGGCGTTCCGCGTGCGAGTTCTGCTTACTTGAAGAACGTTCCCGCGTTGAGGCGGGTCTGCAGCGCCTTGACCGACTCGACACCGAAGATGCCGTCGGCCGTGACGCCGAGGTAGCTCTGCAGGGCGGTGTTGCTGCCCTTGCCGAACAGGCCGTCGGCGGTGACGCCCAGCTTCTGCTGCAGCACGGTCGCGTCGGAGTTGTTGATCCACGCCTCTCCCGTGAGCGGCTGGCCGAGAGCAGCCTGGACGGCAGCCGTGGTCGAAGCGCCCCATTGGCCGTCCACAGCGACGTCGGCGCCCTTGGCGGTCATCGACTTCTCCTGCTTGGGCTTGTTCGGGATGCGCCCGTCGTCCTTCTTGCCGAGACCCTTTGCGGCCTCCTTGGCACGAGCAGCCTTCTCCGCCTCTGCCTTGGCCTTGGCCTTGGTGACAGCGTCGTCGTCCTTCTTGTCATCCTTCTTTCCGAAGATGTCTCCGAAAATGCCGCCTTCTTTTGCCACGATGGGCTCCTCTCGAGGTTGGTTCAAACGCTAGCAGCGTTCAGGTGTCGTACGGCAGGCTCTGTCAGCCCTCTGGGTCACCCTTCAGCCAGAGCGCAGCAAGCGGGGGAAGGGTCAGCTCCACCGAGGCTGGTCGGCCCTGCCACGGTTCGTCCGTCGCCCGGACGGCGCCGAAGTTGCCGACGCCCGATCCGCCGAACTCCTCGGCGTCGGAGTTGACGATCTCGCTCCAGGTGCCGGCGTAGGGCAATCCCACCCGGTAAGGCCCGACCGGGTTTCCGCCGAAGTTGACGATGCAGGCGAGCGCATCGCCGCCAGCCGACCAGCGCAAGAACGCGACCACGTTGTTCTCCGGGTCCGAGGCGAGCAACTCGAATCCACGTTCGGAGTTGTCCTGCTCCCAGAGCGCCGGCTGCTCGCGGTAGACCCGATTGAGCTGCCGCACCAGGCGGTGCAGGCCTTGATGCGCGGGCTGCTCCAGGATCCACCAGTCAAGTCCGCGCTGTTCGCTCCACTCGGACGGCTGACCGAATTCCGACCCCATGAACAGCAGTTGCTTGCCCGGATGCGCCCACATGTACGAGAGGAACGCGCGTACGTTCGCGAGCTTCTGCCATTGATCGCCCGGCATCTTGGCGAGCAGCGAGCCCTTGCCGTGCACGACCTCGTCGTGGCTGATCGGCAGCAGGAAGTTCTCGCTGAACGCGTAGACGAAGCTGAAGGTGATGTCGTTGTGGTGGTGCGAACGCCACATCGGGTTCTCGTGGATGTACTGCAGGGCGTCGTGCATCCAGCCCATGTTCCATTTGATACCGAACCCGAGGCCGCCGCCGTCGGACAGACGCGTGACGCCGGGGAACGATGTCGACTCCTCGGCGATCATCACGATGCCGGGGTTGCGCTTGTAGGTCGTGGCGTTGACCTCCTGCAGGAACGAGATCGCTTCGAGGTTCTCGCGGCCGCCATCCTTGTTGGGCAGCCACTCGCCCTCTTTGCGGGAGTAGTCGAGGTAGAGCATCGACGCCACCGCATCCACCCGCAGCCCGTCGATGTGGAACTCCTCGAGCCAGTAGAGGGCGTTCGCGACGAGGAAGTTGCGCACCTGCGATTGCCCGAAGTTGAAGATGAGGGTTCCCCAGTCGGGGTGCTCGCCCACTCGCGGGTCTGAATGCTCGTAGAGCGGCTCGCCGTCGAACTTCGCGAGTGCCCACTCGTCCTTCGGGAAGTGCGCCGGCACCCAGTCCATGATCACGCCGATGCCGGCCAGGTGCAGCCGGTCGACCAGGTATTTGAAGTCGTCGGGATGCCCGAAGCGGCTGGTCGGGGCGTAGTACCCGGTCACCTGGTAGCCCCACGACGGGCCGTACGGGTGCTCGGCTACCGGCAGGAACTCGACGTGCGTGAATCCCAGTTCGTGGACGTACTCGATGAGCTGGTCGGCGAGCTCCCGGTAGCCGAGTCCCGGACGCCAGGACCCGATGTGCAGCTCGTACACGCTCATCGCCGAGTTGTGCGGGTCAGTGGCGGCGCGGTGATCCATCCAGCCGCTGTCGCTCCACTCGAAG
>JBDSKH010000052.1:0-4084 GCA_039917005.1 Pseudolysinimonas sp. | reverse complement strand
AAGGGCGGTGGCTCAATTGGTAGAGCAGCGGTCTCCAAAACCGCAGGTTGCAGGTTCGAGTCCTGTCCGCCCTGCGAATCCCCCGACATCCGTCGAGGGATCGAATCAGCCGAAACGGTGGTGAGAGAGTGGCACGCAAGATTGTCGACGAGCCCAGTGAGGACCTCGTCGCGAGTGCCAAGCGGGAGCGCGCAGAGCGTCGCAGCCCGTTCGCACGAATCGCTCTCTTCATCCGGCAGGTCATCACAGAGCTGAAGAAGGTCGTCACCCCGACCCGGCGCGAGCTGTTCAGCTATACCGGCGTCGTGCTGGTGTTCGTCATCATCATGATGGCGATCGTGTACGGCCTCGACTGGGCCTTCGGTTTCGGTGTGGCCTGGGTGTTCGGCGACGGCTCCTCCTTCACGGGTTAGCCCGCGGATCCGTCACCACCCCGACAAAGAGACGAAAGAAGCATGAGCGAACAAGAGCGCCGCGATGTCGACCTCGCGCCGGCAGCAGAGCAGTCCTCCGAGGAGGACGAGGCCCAGGAGGGCAACGTCCTCGAGCAGGAGGTGTCGTCCGCCGATTCGGCAGAGCACAGTGCCATCCACGTGGTGGATGAGGACGGTGACGATGTCGAGGCCGGTCTGACCGAGCTGCTCGACGCCCTCGACGCCGCGATCGACCCCGAGGCCGACGCGGTCGTGGACGACGCCCTCGACGTCGACTCGCCCGAGGAGGCCGATGCGGCCGCCGAGGCCACCGACGACGAAGAGACCGTCGAGACCGAAGAGGCCGATGCCGCCGATGACGTCGATCCCTACGAGGGATTCCGCGCCGAGCTGCGCGGCAAGCTCGGCAAGTGGTACGTCATCCACTCCTACGCCGGCTTCGAGAAGCGCGTCAAGCAGAACATCGAATCCCGCCGCACGTCGATGGCCATGGAGGACTTCGTCTTCGAGGTCCAGGTCCCGATGGAAGACGTGGTCGAGATCAAGAACGGCCAGCGCAAGCTGGTGAACCGCGTCCGCATCCCCGGCTACGTGCTGGTCCGCATGGATCTCAACGAAGACAGCTGGTCGGTCGTCCGCCACACACCGGGGGTGACCGGATTCGTGGGCAACTCCCACAACCCGACTCCCCTCCGCTTCGAGGAGGCCTTCAACATGCTGAAGAGCCTCGTCCAGATCGTGGAGGCGCCGGCGAAGGCCGGAGCGACGACCAAGGGCGGCAAGGCCGCGTCGCGCATTCTCCCCGCCGAGATCGACTTCGAGGTCGGCGAGACCATCACGATCAAGGAGGGCTCGTTCGCGGGCCTCCCCGGCACGATCAGCGAGATCAAGCCCGAGAGCGGCAAGCTCACCGTGCTCGTCTCGCTCTTCGAACGCGAGACGCCCGTCGAGCTCAGCTTCGACCAGGTGACCAAGCTGTAGCTGTAGTACTCTCTCGTAGTTCCCACCCACCACTGCCAGGGTCCGCCTGGTTCGTGGAAGCGCGCTCCACGAGCGCTCGACAGATAGGAAATGCCACATGGCACCCAAGAAGAAGGTGACGGGGCTCATCAAGCTCCAGATCCAGGCCGGTGCGGCCAACCCCGCCCCGCCGATCGGGCCCGCGCTCGGTCAGCACGGCGTGAACATCATGGAGTTCTGCAAGGCGTACAACACGGCGACCGAGTCGCAGCGCGGCAACGTCATCCCGGTGGAGATCACCGTCTACGAGGACCGTTCGTTCACGTTCATCCTCAAGACCCCGCCGGCCGCCGAGCTCATCAAGAAGGCCGCAGGCGTGGCGAAGGGCTCCGGCACTCCGCACACCGTCAAGGTCGCCAAGCTCACCCGCGACCAGGTCCGCAGCATCGCGGAGCAGAAGCAGGTCGACCTCAACGCCAACGACATCGAGGCGGCAATGAAGATCATCGCGGGCACCGCCCGGTCGATGGGGATCACGGTGGAGGCGTAATCATGGCACCCAAGTCCAAGGCATACCGCGCCGCCGTCGCCCTGATGGAAGAGGGCAAGTTCTACGGCACCTCCGAGGCCGTCGACCTGGTCAAGAAGACCGGTTCCGCCAAGTTCGACTCGACCGTCGAGGTCGCGCTCAAGCTCGGGGTCGACCCGCGCAAGGCCGACCAGATGGTGCGCAGCACCGTCATCCTGCCTCACGGCACCGGCAAGACCGCCCGCGTCATCGTGTTCGCCACCGGCCCCGCGGCCGAGGCGGCGCTCGCCGCAGGAGCCGATGAGGTCGGAGGCGCCGAGCTCATCGAGAAGGTCGCCGGCGGCTACCTCGCGTTCGACGCCGCCGTCTCGACCCCCGAGCTGATGGGTCAGGTCGGCCGCCTGGGCAAGGTGCTCGGTCCGCGCAACCTGATGCCGAACCCGAAGACCGGAACGGTGACGCCCGACCCGGCGAAAGCCGTGTCCGACATCAAGGGCGGAAAGATCGAGTTCCGCGTCGACAAGCACTCGAACCTGCACTTCGTCATCGGCAAGGCCGGTTTCACTGCCGACCAGCTGAACGAGAACCTGCAGGCGGCGCTCGACGAGGTGCAGCGCACCAAGCCGAGCTCGTCCAAGGGCCGCTACATCCAGAAGGGGTCGCTCTCGACCACCTTCGGGCCGGGCATCCCGCTCGACACCAGCGTCCTCTAGAGATCGCACGACAGGAGGGGCTCGCTTCGGCGGGCCCCTTCTGCGCACCATGGGAGAGAACATGACGGTGACCGTTCGCCGGGCCAATGCGTCCGATGCCCCGGAGCTCGCCCGCGTCGCGGGGACCACCTTCCCCCTCGCCTGCCCGCCGACCACGACCGAGCAGGCAAAGGCCGACTTCATCGCGACATCGCTGAGCGAGGACAGCTTCGCCGGACACCTCGCCGAGCCCGACCACATCCTGCTGCTCGCCGAGGTCGGTGGTACCGCCGCCGGATACACGATGCTCGTCACCGGCGAACCCGACGACCCGGATGTCGCAGCGGTCGTCGCCGCGCGCCCGACTGTCGAGCTCAGCAAGATGTACGTGATGCCGGAGCAGCACGGCACCGGGGTCGCAGCCGCCCTGATGGATGCCGCCCTGGCCGCCGCTCGCGACGCCGGTGCGCTGAGTGTGTGGCTGGGCGTCAACGACCAGAACGTGCGCGCAAATCGCTTCTACGAGAAGAGCGGCTTCGTCATCGTCGGGATGAAGAAGTTCCGCCTGGGCGACGTCGATGAAGACGACTACGTGCGCGAGCGTGCGCTCTGACGCACCCGCGTCTACCCCTCCGCGACCTTCAACACGAGCTTGCCCCGCGTGTGCCCGCCCTCGATGGCGCGGTGCGCCTCCGCAGCGTCTTCGAGGTCGAACACGCGGTCGACGTAGACGCGCACGTCGCCGCTTTCGAGCAGACGGGAGATGACGGCCAGCGTGTCGCCGTCGGGGGACACCCGATAGCCGGTCGCGCGCACGCCGGCTGCCTCCGCATCCTGGGCCATGGTTGGCCAGCTGCCGGCCGGGCCGTTGACGATGAGGCCGCCGGGGCGTAGCACCCCGAGCGAGCGTGTCGCCGTGTCGTCAGCGTTGTTGCCGATGAGGTCGATGACGACGTCGATGTCCGACACCCGTTCCTCGAAGCGCTCGGCCGTGTAGTCGATCACCTCGGACGCGCCCAGGTCGCGCAGCCATCCACGATTGCGCTCCGACCCGGTCGAGATGACATGGGCCCCGAAGAACGCGGCGAACTGCACGGCGAAATGCCCGACGCCCCCGGCTCCGGCGTGGATCAGGATGCGTTGGCCCTCGTGCGCCTTGGCGGTCTCGACGACCATGCCCCACGCGGTGAGGGCGGCGAGAGGCACCGCCGCCGCCTCGACGTGCGAGAGGGCGCGGGGCTTGGGGATCACGCTCAGCGCGCTAACCGGGACGTACTCGGCATAGGTGCCGGGCGTGCGCGGCGTGAGCGTCATCCCGTACACCTCTGTGCCCGGCTGGAGCGGGTGCGCGTCGTATGGCGCCTCCACCACGATGCCGCTGAAGTCGTTCCCGAGGATGGCCGGAAAGCTGCCGATGCCGGCGAATCCGCCTTTGCCAGCACGGGTCTTCGCGTCGATCGGGTTCACTC
>JBDSKH010000051.1:0-10820 GCA_039917005.1 Pseudolysinimonas sp. | reverse complement strand
GAGAATTGCGCGGGCGGTCGGTCATGTGGTGCTCGCGCTGGTCGCCGGTGATCCATCCCTCGAGGAACGGGTAGAGGGCGACGGCCGCGAGGAACACGGGCAGCACGAGCAGTGGCACGAGGATGTTGAGCGAGAGCGTGAACCCGAAGAGTTCGATCTCCCAGCCCGGCGGCACGAGGCGCAGCGCGCCGTCGGCGAAGCCGATGTACCAGTCGGGCTGCGTTCCCGCAGAGACCGGGGAGGGGTCGTACGGGCCGTAGACCCAGATCGGGTTGATCGTCACGGTCGCCGCGACCAGCGTGATCACGCCGAAGATGATGAAGAAGAACCCGCCGGCCTAGGCCGCGAACACCGGCATGATCGGAACGCCGACGACGTTGTCGTTGGTGCGCCCCGGCCCCGAGAACTGGGTGTGCTTGTTCACGACCAGCAGCACCAGGTGCACGCCGATCGCCGCGGCGAGGATCGCCGGAAGCAGCAGGATGTGGAGGCTGTAGAACATGCCCACGACCTGTGTTCCCGGGAACTCGCCGCCGAACAGCAGGTTCGACGTCCAGGTGCCGATGATCGGGATGCCCTTGACCATGCCGTCGATGATGCGGAGACCGTTGCCCGAGAGAAGGTCGTCGGGGAGCGAGTATCCGGTGAAGCCCTCTGCCATCGCGAGGACGAACATCACGAAGCCGATCAGCCAGTTGATCTCACGGGGCTTGCGATACGCGCCCGTGAAGAACACGCGCAGCATGTGTAGGCCGATCGACGCCACGAAAAGCAGCGCCGCCCAGTGGTGGATCTGCCGCATGAGCAGACCGCCGCGGATGTCGAAGCTGATGTCGAGCGTGGATTCCATGGCGGCCGACATGTCGAGGCCCTTGAGCGGCAGGTACGAGCCCTCGTAGACGACCTCGGCCATCGAGGCCTGGAAGAAGAACGTCAGGAACGTACCCGACAACAGGATGACGACGAAGCTGTAGAGCGCGACCTCGCCGAGCATGAACGACCAGTGGTCGGGGAAGATCTTGCGGCCGAGTTCGCGCACGAGTCCGGAGATGCCGGTGCGCTCGTCGATGTAGTTGGCGCCCCAGTTGGTGAACCGCATGCCGGCGTTCGGCGGGACGGCCTCCTCATCGGATGTCGTGATCCGCGTGCCGCCGGGCCCCGATGAGGTGGTGGTAGGTTTGCTGGCTTCGACGGTCACAGCTGACGCTCCCAGAAGCTCGGGCCGACGGGCTCGGTGAAATCGCTGCGCGCGATCAGGTAGCCCTCGTCGTCGACGGTGATGGGCAGCTGCGGCAGCGGGCGCTTGGCGGGGCCGAAGATGACGGCCGCCTCACGGGTGATGTCGAACTGCGATTGGTGGCAGGGGCACAGCAGGTGGTGGGTCTGCTGCTCGTAGAGAGCGACCGGGCAACCGACGTGCGTGCAGATCTTGGAGTAGGCGACGATCCCCTCGAAGTTCCAGTCCTCGCGGTCGGCCGAGACGTTGAGGTCGCCGGGCTTGAGCCGCATGAGGAGCACGGCGGCCTTGGCCTTCTCCTCGAGGCGGTCCTCGACGTCGTTGAGGCCCTCGGGGATGACATGGAACACCGAGCCCAGCGTGACGTCCGCCGCACGGATCGGCGTGCCATCCGGGTCGCGGGTCAGGCGCACGTTCTCATCCCAGAGCGTGTGCTTGAGACGGGCGACCGGGTCGCCGGCCGGCGCGAGGTCGCGGAACAGCACGATGGCGGGCAGCGGGGACACCACGAGGGCGCCGATCAGGCTGTTGCGGATGAGCTTGCGGCGCGTGAAACCGGACTCCTTGTTGCCGAGCTGGAACACCTCGACGGCCTTGTCGCGAGTCTCCTCGCTACCCCGCGTGGGGTGACGGCTCTCGGACAGGTCGTGGCCGTCCATGAGCGACTTCGACCAGTGCACGGCGCCGAAGCCGATGCCGAACAGGGCGAGGACGATGCCGAGACCGAGGAGGCCGTTGTTGAGCCGGACCGACCCGAGGTCGCCGGGGGTGATCGGGAAGGCGATGTAGGCGGCGACGGCGAAGACGCTGCCGGCAATCGACAGAAAGAACAGCCACGAGACGCGGCGCTCGTTCTGCCGCTCCTTGACCGGGTCGAGGTCGGAGACGCGCGGGCGATACGGCGGGAAGCCGGGGTTCTCGACCGCATCGGAGGGCACCACTGCGGTGCCGGCCGAGGGGATCGGGGCCTCGCGCCTGCTCACGGCGGTGCCGTGGTCGCTGCCCGTGTCTGCCATTACGTTCCTTCCGATGCTGCGCTGCGTTACTGAGTGCTGGAGAGCTAGTTCGACTTGGCCGTCAGCCACACCGTGATGGCGACGATCGAGCCGAGAGCAAAGATCCAGACGAAGAGTCCCTCCGAAACCGGCCCGAGACCACCGAGGTCGATGCCTCCGGGCGACGGGTTGTCGTTCAGGAAAGCCAGGTAGCTGATGATGTCGGCCTTGTCCTCCGGCGTGATGTTCAGGTCGCTGAAGACCGGCATGTTCTGCGGTCCGGTGACCATCGCCTCGTAGACGTGGGAACCCTTGACGTCTTTCAGAGCCGGGGCGAACTTGCCCTCGGTGAGCGCGCCGCCCGCACCCGCGACGTTGTGGCACATCGCGCAGTTGACGCGGAAGAGCTCGGCGCCGTTGGCGACGTCGCCCTCGCCGTTCAGGTACTCGTCGCCCGGGATCGCGGGGCCGGGGCCCAGCGTCGCAACGTAGGCGGCCAGGGCCGCGATCTGCTCGTCGGTGAACTGCACGGGCTTCTGCTCGGCCTGCGGACCGGACGCTGCGGCCGGCATGCGACCGGTTCCGACCTGGAAGTCGACCGCGGCCGCGCCCACTCCGTGAAGATTGGGTCCGGCGTCGGTGCCCTGTGCGGCCAGCCCGTGGCAGCTGGAGCAGTTCGCCTGGAACAGCTTCTGACCCTCATCGACCAGGGCGTCGACCTGGGCGGTGGTCTCGGCAGACGCGCTGGCCGTGAAGAGCGCGTAGCTGCCGCCGGTGGCGAGCAGGCCGACGAGCAGCAGCAGGGCGGAGACGAACGGCGAGCGACGGCCGGTGCGGGTCCGGCGTGAGGAGGTTCGGGGCGCGGAGGTTCGGGGCGCGGAGGTGGAGACCATGGGCTGTGTCGTGATCCGATCGGCTACTTGAGAAGGTAGATGACGGCGAAGAGGCCGATCCAGACCACGTCGACGAAGTGCCAGTAGTACGAGACGGAGATCGCAGTGACCGCCTCGCGGTGGGTGAAGGTCTTGACCGCGAAGACCCGGCCGAGCACGAGCAGGAACGCGATCAGGCCGCCCGTGACGTGCAGCGCGTGGAAGCCGGTCGCGAAGTAGAACACCGAGCCGTACGAGTCACCAGTGAAGGCGACGTGCTCGCTGACCAACTGGCCGTATTCGAAGACCTGACCGACGACGAAGATCGCGCCGAGAACGAAGGTCAGGTAGAACCACTCGACGACGCCCCACTTCCAGAACTGGAGGGGCCCGCCCGCGCGACGCGACTGCAAACGCTCGGCGGCGAAGACACCGAACTGGCAGGTGAACGACGAGGAGACCAGCACGAGGGTGTTCACGAGCGCATAGATCACGTTGAGCTTCGCGGTCTGCTCTTCCCACAGCGGACCCGAGAACGACCGCAGCGTGAAGTACACCGCGAAGAGTCCGGCGAAGAACATCACCTCGCTGCCGAGCCAGACGATGACGCCGACCTGCGTGACGTTCGGCCTGTTGATCACCGAACTCTGTGGGGGCGAAATCGTCGTGGAGGTCACGCTCCCATTATGGCCGATATCTGCGCTCGGTACGATCGACGCCATGCCGTCCGAACTCAGCTGGCCCGCCCTGCTCACCGAACTCCTCGCGGGGTCCGATCTGTCGATCGCCGAGGCCTCCTGGGCGATGGAGGAGGTGATGGCCGGACGGGCCACAGGAGCCCAGCTCGGCGCCTTCCTGGTCGCGTTGCGGTCGAAGGGCGAGACGGTGGGCGAGATCGTCGGATTCCGCGACGCGGTGCTCGCGCATGCGCAGCCGCTGGCCGTGGATCCGATGGCGCTGGACATCGTCGGGACGGGTGGCGACAGGTTCGGCACGGTCAACGTCTCCACCATGGCGTCGATCGTGGCGGCAGCCGCGGGCGCCCGCGTGGTCAAGCACGGCAACAAGGCGGCGAGCTCTGCGGCGGGTTCTTCCGACGTCCTCGCGGCCCTCGGCATCGATCTGACCATCCCACCGGAGCGCGTGGCACAGGTTCTGGATGAGGTGGGCATCACGTTCGCCTTCGCGGCGCTCTTCCACCCGGGCTTCAAGCACGCGGGCCCCACGCGCGCGGAACTCGGCATCCCGACGGTCTTCAACTTCCTCGGTCCGCTGTGCAACCCGGCGCGTCCAGAGGCGTCGGCCGTCGGCGTCGCGCAACTCGACAAGGTGCCGTTGTTCGTCGGCGTATTCCAGACCCGCGGCGCCACCGCCCTGGTGTTCCGCGGCGACGACGGGCTGGACGAGCTCTCGACGACGGGTCACAGCCACGTCTGGGAGATCTCGCGCGGCGAGGTGCACGAGCACGACCTCGATCCCGGCGACCTCGGCCTCTCGCGTGCCACCATCGACGACCTCAAGGGCGGCGACGCCGCGAGCAACGCCGATGTCGCTCGGCGCACGCTGGCGGGCGAGGAGGGTGCGGTCCGCGACATCGTGCTGCTGAACGCCGCGGCCGGACTTGTCTCGTGGGAGCTCGCGCACGACGCGGCGCTGGCCGAGGCCGACATCCGGGTGCGATTCCGCGATGGGATCGCGCGAGCCGCCACCGCGATCGATTCCGGCGCCGCCACCGAGAAGCTCGACGCCTGGGCCGCCGCCACCGCGAAGCGGGTCGAGTAGCCGCGACGCGGCGTATCGAGACCTAGACCCAGTCGAACGAGCGGGTGACCGCCCGCTTCCACTGCCGCACGCGCTCCTCGCGCTCCGCCGCATCCATCTGAGGCAGCCAGCGGGTGTCCTCGCGCCAGTTCGCGCGCAGCTCGTCGAGGTCCTTCCAGAATCCGACGGCCAGCCCGGCCGCGTAGGCGGCCCCCAGGGCCGTCGTCTCGATGACCGCGGGTCGCACCACCGGGACGCCCAGGATGTCGGCCTGGAACTGCATCAGGGCGCCGTTGGCGACCATCCCGCCATCGACGCGCAGCTCCTCGAGGGGCAACCCGGCATCCGCGTTCACGGCGTCGAGCACCTCGCGGGTCTGGAAGGCCGTGGCCTCGAGAGCGGCCCGGGCGATGTGCCCCTTGTTCGCGAACCGGGTGAGGCCGACGATGACGCCGCGGGCATCGGGTCGCCAATACGGCGCGAAGAGCCCGGAGAAGGCGGGCACGAAGTACACCCCGCCGTTGTCCTCGACGGAGAGCGCGAGCTGCTCCACATCCGGCGACTTCTCGATGATGCCGAGATTGTCGCGCAGCCACTGGATGAGGGAGCCTGTCACGGCGATCGAGCCCTCGAGGGCGTACACCGGCGCGGCATCACCCAGGCGGTAGGCGACGGTCGTGATCAGGCCGTTCTCCGACCGGGTGATCTCGGTCCCGGTGTTGAAGATCAGGAAGTTTCCCGTGCCATAGGTGTTCTTCGATTCGCCGGCGCCGAACGCCGCCTGCCCGAACGTCGCCGCCTGCTGGTCACCGAGGATGCCGGAGATCGGTACCCCGGGCAGCGGTGTGCCGGCCGCGGCCTCGCCATAGACCTCGGATGAGCTGCGGATCTCGGGCAGAAGCGCGCGGGGGATGCCGAATGCCTTGAGCAGCCCGTCGTCCCAGGCAAGGGTCTCCAGGTCCATCAGCAGCGTGCGGCTGGCGTTCGTGACGTCGGTGGCGTGGACGCCGCCGTCCGTGCCGCCCGTGAGGTTCCAGAGCACCCACGAGTCGGTGGTGCCGAAAGCCAGCTCCCCGGCCTCGGCTCGTGCGCGGGCGCCGTCGACGTGATCCAGCATCCAGGCGATCTTCGTGGCGGAGAAGTAGGTCGCGAGAGGCAGGCCGGTCTGCTCGCGGAAGCGATCCGGCCCGCCGTCGGCGGCCAGCGTGTCGATCAGATCCTGGGTGCGGGTGTCCTGCCAGACGATCGCGGGCGAGATCGGCTCCCCGGTCGCACGATCCCAGACGACTGCCGTCTCGCGTTGATTGGTGATTCCGATGGCGGCGACGTCAGCTGCGGTCGCACCCGCGCCGTCCATTGCCTCGGCGACCACCGCGAGAACGTTGTCGCGGATCTCGGCGGCGTCGTGCTCGACCCATCCCGCCCGCGGGAAGTGCTGCGTGTGCTCGCGCTGGCCGGTGCTCACGATCTCGCCTGCCCGGTCGAACAGGATCGCGCGCGAGCTCGTCGTGCCCTGGTCGATCGCCACGACATAGCGCGCCTCGATCATGCGCTCACCAGCGGCGAAACCTCGTCGCCGACCCAGGTCGCGAATCCTGCGGGGTCCGGCTCGGCGCCGACGGAGTGCACCAGCACCGTCGTGACGCCGAATCCTGCCAGCCGGTCGATCGCCGCGGCGACCTCGCCCGGGTCGGCCGCCGCGATGCCAACGCCTCGGGATGCCGTCGGCCAGTCCTCCATCTCGTGCTCCAGGAGCGCAGCGGCGTCCGGCCCGTGGGTGACCATCAGGTGGGCGACGATCTGATGCGGCCCGTCCGCAGCCGCGAGCACGAGTTCGCAGGACTCACGGATCCGGTCCTCGCTGAGCGCCGACGTGAGCATCGTGCCGTCGCCGTGCGTGGCCGCGAGCGTCAGCGTCTTGGGGCCTTCGCCCCCGATCAGCAGTGCCGGGGGAGGCGCGGGGGGCCAGCTGAGGGCCACGCCTTCGAGGCTGACGTACCGGCCGGCGACGGTGACGTTTTCGCCGCCGAGAAGGCGCGTCAGGGCCTCGGCGTACTCGGTGAGCAGCGTCAGGGGCGACTCGGCCTTGACGCCCAGCTGCGACATCCAGCGCTGCACGCCGTGCCCGATCACCGGCGCGAACCGGCCGGGGAACAGCCGCTCGATCGTCGCGACCTCCATGGCCGTGATGGCCACGTTGCGCAACGGGACCGGCATCAGGCCGAGTCCGACCCGGAGGCGATCGGTCCAGGCGAGCGCGGCCGCGACAGGCGAGGGGCCCGACTCCGCGAAGCAGTCCTCCCAGAACCAGAGATCGTCCAGGCCGGACGCTTCGGCAGCGAGCGCGACGGCCTTCAGCTGCTCGGGGGCCCAGGCGGGCAGGAAGACGGTTCCGATCCGCGGCCGGGTCACCGGACCAGGACCTCGGGCGTCAGCTCGCCGATCGAACGATGACCGCTGAGCCCGAGCACCAGGTCGAACTCGGCGAGCAGGTTGCGCAGCGCCTCGCGCGCACCCTCTTCGCCCGCGATCGCCATCCCGTAGACCCACGGCCGTCCGACGAGCACCGCTGCGGCACCCAACGCGAGCGCGCGGAAGACGTCCGCGCCGCTGCGTACTCCGCTGTCGTAGAGCACGGGAACGCGGCCGTTCACGGCCTCGACGATGCCCGGCAGCGCGTCGAGCGAGCCGATCGCTCCGTCGATCTGCCGGCCGGCGTGATTGGAGACCACCATGCCGTCGACGCCCGCTTCGAGGGCGCGACGCGCATCATCCGGATGCTGGATCCCCTTGAGCAGGATCGGCAGCTTCGTCCGCTCACGCAGGAACGACAGATCGGACCACTGCAGGTTCGAGCGGGAGAAGACGTCGAGGAAGGTCTCGACGGCGACCCGCGGCTCGCTCGAGCGCAGGTTGGCTCCGAAGCGGCCGGGGTACCGGCGGGACATGTCGACGAGGGTGCGGATCGCCGACGGCGAGATCCGCGACTTTGCCGCCGGGGGAGCCGTGCCCGCCGCACGGGCGGCGATCCGCTCGGCGACGAGCCGGGCGAAGACCGGATCGGACGTGTACTGCGCGATCCCCATCGCTCGGATGAAGGGCAGGTACGCCTTGTCGAGGTCGCGAGGACGCCATCCCAGCATCTGGGTGTCGAGCGTCACGACGATGGCCTGTGCTCCGATCCTCTCGGCGCGGCAGAGGAAGCTCTCGACGAGCTCGTCTGAGGTGCTCCAGTAGAGCTGGAACCACAACGGCCCGCCTCCGCCCTCGGCGGCCACCCGCTCCATCGGAATGGAGGCCTGGCTCGAGAGCACCGTCGGGATGCCGAGGCCGGCCGCTGCCCGCGCGATCGCGAGATCAGCGTCGTCGTCGACGAGCTCGAGAACGCCGACCGGCGCGGCAAGCAGCGGGGTGGGGTACGAGTGGCCGAAGAGCGTGACCCCGAGGTCGCGATCGCTGACGTCGCGCAGGACGCGCGGAACGATCCGCCAGGCGTCGAACGCATCGGCGTTCATCTCGGCTGTGGTCTCGAGGCCGCTCGATCCGTGCACGTACGCCCATGCCTCCGATGACATGGCGCGCTCCGCGCGGGCGACCAGTTCGGGCCAGCGGACCGGGATCTTCGGCTCTCGCCCGCGCGCGCCCGCACGGTAGATCTCGGACTGGGTCTGGCGACCGAATCCCATGGACCGGTCGATGTCGGGCATGCGCCCAATGCAAGCACGCAGGGTGGGGAGTGTCCATGCCTGCGACGAAGTCAGGCGGGCGCGTCTCCAGCGTGATCGGCGAACCAGCGGCCGAGCGCCGCAACACCGGTGCGCTGAGTCTCCCCACCGGCCGGACCGGCCAGGATGCCTTCCGCCGCCATCATCGTGAGTGCGAGCCTGGTGCCCTCGATCGTGCGCAGTTCGAGGCGAACGCTCACGGTATCCAGGATCATGGCTCCCACGGTCGCCCAGCCGTGGCCACCGCCACGGATCCGCGCGTCGGCGATCCGGGTGGGCGGAAGCGAAATGGCCGCTCCGGCGGGATCGAAGCGCCGGGTCAGCCCTTGCACGATCAAGCGGTCGTCGGCGATGACGATGGCGACCATCCGACCGCTGAGAAGACTCTGCTGGGTCGCGACACAGCATCCACGAAGGGTTTCACCCGGGTCGAGAAGCGAGCGGGCGAGGGGGACCAGGCGGTCGCCGAGCGTCGGGGTCAAGCGACGGTCAGGAGTGAAGCTCGACGTGGGCCTTGGCCTCGCCGATCGTCTCGAAAGACCCGAGATCGGCGCCGAGGCGGTCGTAGGCGGAGTAGTGTCCGCCGACGAGGTCGATGCGCCCGAGATGCATCAGGGTGTTGCGTTCCGAGAGACCCGTCGCGACCCAGAGCCCGTGATCCGCGCTCAGCCATTGCACTCGCAGGTGTGAGTCGATGGAGACTTCGGGCGCTTCGACGACGGTGTCAGCCAACGTTCCTCCACGGTGAGCAGCGGGTGTGATGAAGATTACAAAACCATCACGGAGCGATTGCGGCAAGGGGTAACACCCAGAATCAGAGAACTTTCAGGCTGAGGGTCAGACCGGTCGGTATGTCTGCTAGAAGTGACGCATGGCGAACAAGATCCAGACCATCATCGAGGCGATGTTCGCGGGAGTATCGGCGAAGGACGTCGACGCTGCTGTGGCCCCGATGTCCGACGACATCGTGCTTTTCGACCCGCATTACCCGTATCCCGACATGAATGGCGTCGCCGAGGTGCGGGAGGGCCTCACCTGGGCGTTCGACGGCATGGCGAGCATGGGATTCGACATCGACCGCTGGTTCTTCAGCGACGACGGGATGTCGGCGACCGTCGAGGTCTCGACACATCACGTGCTGAAACAGGGCAGCAAGCACCTCGACTTTCCCCAGGTCTTCGTCATCGACACGGACGGCGCCCGGATCACGAAGATGCGTGCCTACGAGCCGTACGGACCGGGCGGCAGCGTGGGCTTCGGCCTCGGGATCGGCCACCGGATCTACCGGATGAGCCACCGTCGCTCGCGCTGACGTGGGCGGCGGGAGCTACTTCGAGCGGATCGGCGAGCACGCCTTCCGTCCGACAGCGCATGCCGGGGGAGCGTGGAATCCGGGTGAGCTGCACTTCAGCCCGCTCGGCGGTCTCCTCGTCCATGCGATCGAGCGGCACGCCGCCGACCGGTCAGGCCCGCCACTGATCATCAGCCGGATCAGCTTCGACATCCTGGGATTCCTGGCCGACGATGTCTGCGAGGTGGTCGTCGAGACGATCCGGCCCGGCCGCACGATCGAACTCGTCGAGGCGACCCTCAGCATCGGGGGACGCGTCGTCACTCGCGCCCGGGCCTGGCTGCTCGCCTCGATCGACACGTCGGTCGTCGCGGGTGGGGAGGACCAGCCGCTTCCGTCCCCCGAGGGACTGCCGTCGCGCGACCTGACGGCGGAATGGGTGGGCGGCTACATCGCGTCGATCGACGTCCGGATGGTGGCGTCGCCGCATCCGGGACGGGGCACAGCCTGGCTGACCAGCGAGGTGGAGCTCGTCGCCGGCGAGCAGGCTGGAGCACTCGCCTCCTACGTGATGCTCGTCGACACCGCCAACGGCATCGCGACCCGGGAGAGCCCCACCGCGTGGATGTTCCCCAACGTGGACCTGACCATCCACCTGCACCGCCAGCCCGGCGGTCGCTGGGTGGGGCTCGACACCACGGTGGTGTTCGGGGCGACCGGCCAGGGGATCACGAGCACCGTCCTGCACGACATCGCAGGGCCGGTCGGGCGCGCTCACCAGCAGCTCACCGTCCGGCCGATGCCGTCAGCCTGATTCACCGGGTCTTGTCAACCCAGCGGATGTAGGTGTACGCCGTACTGGTATGGGATCCCTCTCTCGCAAAGCCGCCGCCGTATTCCTCGCCTCAGCGCTTGCCGTCCTGGTCGGTGTCGCCGGCC
>JBDSKH010000050.1:0-5514 GCA_039917005.1 Pseudolysinimonas sp. | reverse complement strand
ACGCGCTCGCGGGCAAGCTCTCGGCGATCGAGGAAGGGCAGGCGAAGTACTCCCTGCTCCTCAACGCCGAGGGCGGCATCATCGATGACCTGGTCGTGTACCGAACGGGTGACGACCGGTTCCTGGTGGTCGCCAACGCATCCAATCGCGAGGTCGCGGCGCGCGAGCTGCGCGAGCGCGCCGCCGCCTTCGACTGCCTGGTCGAGGACGAGAGCGATGACATCGCCCTCATCGCACTTCAGGGCCCGCGCGCCGAGGAGATCCTGCGCAACGTCGAGGGATTCGATCTGCCGGGCCTCGACGACCTCAAGTACTACCGCGCCATCCCGTGTGATTTCCGCGGCCACAACGTGCTGGTCGCACGCACCGGGTACACCGGCGAAGACGGTTTCGAGTTCTACGTCGCTCCGGATGCCGCACCCGCCCTCTGGGAGGCGATCGCCGAGACGGGCGCGGGGTCGGGCCTCGTTCCCGCCGGGCTCGCCGCCCGCGACACACTCCGCCTCGAGGCGGGGATGCCGCTCTACGGACACGAGCTCAGCACCGGGACCTTCCCGGTGCAGGCGGGTCTCGGCCGCGTCGTCGCCCTGAAGACGAAGGAGGGCGACTTCGTCGGCCGCGCCGCCGTCGAGGCCGGCCCGCCCGAGGACGCCAAGGTGCTTGTCGGCCTCAAAGCCGACGGCAAGCGCGCCGGCCGCGCCGGGTACGACGTGCTCAACAGCGAGGGCGTCGTCGGCGAGATCACTTCCGGGGCACTCTCGCCCACTCTGGGCGTCCCGATCGCCATGGCATATGTGGACGCCGCGCTCGCCGAGCCGGGCACCGCGCTCGACCTCGACGTCCGCGGAACGCGTGTCCGCGCATCCGTCGTCCCCCTTCCCTTCTACAAGAAAGAGTCCGCTCATGACTGACAGCGCCGCTCAGAAGCCCGCAGCCGACCTCAGGTACACCGCCGAGCACGAGTGGATCGCCGTCGAGGGCGACACGGCCACGATCGGCATCACCGCGTACGCCGCCGGCAAGCTGGGGGACGTCGTGTACGTCGACCTGCCCAAGGTCGGCGCGGCGGTCGCGAGCGGCAAGGTCGTCGGCGAGATCGAGTCGACCAAGTCGGTGGGCGAGCTCTTCGCGCCGGTGGACGGCGAGGTCGTCGAGGCCAACGAGGCCGTCGTCGCCGATCCGACGCTCGTCAACAGCGACCCGTACGGCGCCGGCTGGATGATCAAGGTGCGCTTCACCGAGCTGCCCTCCCTGCTCTCGGCGGACGAGTACGCCGCCCTCACGGGAGAGTGATGACCGACGCCTTCGCCGATCGCCATATCGGCACGGATTCCGTCGCGCAGCTGGCCATGCTCGATGCCGTCGGGTACGACAGCATCGACGCCCTGATGGATGCCGCGGTGCCGTCCGGAATCAGGGTTGCGCCCGATGCGCCCACGACCATCCCCCCGGCCGCGAGCGAGCGCGAGGCGCTGGCCGAGCTGCGCGTTCTCGCGGATCGCAACCGCGTGAGCCGGTCGATGATCGGCCTCGGCTATTACGACACGCTCACGCCGGCGGTCATCCAGCGCAACGTGCTCGAGAACCCGAGCTGGTACACGGCCTACACGCCGTACCAGCCGGAGATCTCGCAGGGCCGCCTCGAGGCGCTCATCAACTTCCAGACCATGGTCACCGACCTCACCGGGCTGACGACGGCCAACGCGTCGATGCTCGACGAGGCGACGGCCGTTGTCGAGGGCATGCTGCTGGCGCGGCGTGCCTCCGGCTCGTCGTCCAACGTCTTCGTGGTCGACGCCGACGCCTTCCCGCAGACCAAGGCACTGCTCGCGCACCGCGCCGAGGCGGTCGGCATCGAACTGGCCGAGCTCGATCTGGCCGTCGTAGGTGCCGAGGGCGTCCCCGAGTGCTTCGGCCTCTTGGTGCAGTACCCCGGCTCGTCCGGGCGAGTCTGGGATCCCGCGGCGGTCGTGGGCGCCGCGCACGACAAGGGCGCGCTCGCCGTCGCCGCTGCCGACCTGCTCGCCCTCACCCTCGTCGCGGCGCCCGGCGAGTTCGGCGCGGACATCGCGGTCGGCACGAGCCAGCGCTTCGGCGTCCCGATGGGGTTCGGCGGGCCGCACGCCGGCTACATCGCGGTCCGCGACGGTCTCGAGCGCCAACTCCCCGGCCGCCTCGTCGGGGTGTCGCAGGATGCCAGCGGCTACCCCGCCTACCGCCTCAGTCTGCAGACCCGCGAGCAGCACATCCGTCGCGAGAAGGCCACGTCGAACATCTGCACCGCGCAGGTGCTGCTGGCCGTGATGGCGAGCATGTACGCGGTCTATCACGGTCCGGGCGGGCTCACCCGAATCGCGCAGGGTGTTCACCGGCTCGCGATCAACGCGAAAGCCCGACTGCGCGCATCGAAGGTCGACGTCGTCGAGGGCGCGTTCTTCGACACGATCGTGGCGCATGTCCCCGGCCGCGCTCTCGCCGTAACCGCCGCCGCGCACGAGGTGGGAGTGCTCTACGGACCGATCGACGACGACCACGTGCGGCTCGCGTTCGACGAGACGATGCTCGGCGACGCCGCGCTGATCGACCAGCTGCTCGCCCCCCTGGGCGTGGAGCCGGTCGCGGGCCACGAGGTCGGCTCCTGGCGACCGGCATCACCCATCCCCGCGGAGCTGACCCGCACCTCGCCGTTCCTCACCCACGACGTCTTCAACACCCACCGCTCCGAGACGGCGATGATGCGGTATCTCAAGTACCTGGCCGACAAGGACTACGCGCTCGACCGCGGCATGATCCCGCTCGGGTCGTGCACCATGAAGCTCAACGCGGCCACCGAGATGACGGCTGTGACCTGGCCGGAGTTCGGCGGCATCCACCCGTTCGCGCCCGGGGCCGACGTCGAGGGGTACCTCACACTGATCGAGCAGCTCGAGGGCTGGCTAGCCGAGGTAACAGGCTACGACGAGGTGTCGCTGCAGCCGAACGCCGGATCGCAGGGCGAGCTGGCGGGGCTGCTCGCGATCCGCGGTTATCACCGCGCGAACGGCGACACCGGGCGCGTGGTGTGCCTCATCCCGTCGAGCGCGCACGGCACCAACGCGGCGAGCGCCGTGCTGGCCGGCATGAAGGTCGTGGTCGTCGCGTGCGATGAGCTCGGCAACGTCGACCTCGAAGACCTGCGTGCGAAGGTGGCCGAGCACGCCGCCGATCTCGCGGCGCTCATGGTCACCTACCCGTCGACGCACGGTGTGTACGAGCACGACATCCAGGCGATCGCGGACGCTGTGCACGAGGTCGGCGGGCAGGTCTATGTCGATGGCGCGAACCTCAACGCCCTGCTGGGCTACGCCCGCTTCGGCGACTTCGGAGGAGACGTCTCGCACCTCAATCTGCACAAGACGTTCTGCATTCCGCACGGCGGGGGCGGGCCGGGAGTCGGTCCGGTCGCGGCGAAAGCGCATCTCGCACCGTTCCTGCCCGGACATCCGCTCGCACAGCGCGGTCGCACCGGCAACATCATCAGCGCTGCTCCGTTCGGCAGTCCCAGCATCCTGCCGATCTCGTGGTCGTATGTCCGCATGATGGGCTCGGACGGCCTGCGCCGGGCCACCGGTGCCGCGGTCCTCGCGGCCAACTACGTCGCGGCGCGTCTGCGCGAGCACTACCCGGTGCTCTATGCTGGTGAGAGCGGTCTGGTGGCGCACGAGTGCATCCTCGACCTGCGCCCGCTGCGCGAGTCGACCGGCATCACCGTCGATGATGTCGCGAAGCGCCTGGTCGACTACGGATTCCACGCCCCGACGATGTCGTTCCCGGTGGCGGGCACGCTCATGGTCGAGCCGACCGAGAGCGAGGACCTGGGCGAGATCGACCGCTTCATCGACGCGATGATCGCGATCAAGGCCGAGGCGGATGCGGTGGCGGCCGGGCAGTGGCCCGCGGACGACAACCCGCTCGTCCACGCTCCGCACACGGCCGAGTCGGTCATCGTCGGCGATTGGGACCACGCCTACACGCGCGAGCAGGCCGTCTACCCGGTGCGCGGCATCCTTCACCGCAAGTACTGGCCGCCGGTGCGCCGCGTCGACCAGGCCTACGGCGACCGCAACCTGGTGTGTGCGTGCCCGCCCGTCGAGGCGTTCGCATAGCGCCATCCCGGATCAGGGGCGAATGCGGACAATAGGGGTCAGTGCGTTTGCCCAGAATGACCGTATTGGCCCCGGATGGCTAACCCGGGGGTGGCGGCAGCTGGAACGTGCCGCCCATCGGGCCCGGCAGCAGGAGCAGCAGCTGACCGCGGATGTCGGCAGCACTGGGCAGGTCGCCGCTCGGGTGCGCCCAGCGGACGAGTCCCTCGGGGTCGATGATGTAGACAGCGCCGTCGTAGCCGGCCCACTCCGCATCTTCGGCGGTGAACGCCCAGACGTCGGCGGCGAGGCCGCCCCAGCCGGCGTATTCCGTGGGGTCGGCACTCGAGAAGGCGATCACGACGGGGTTGCCGCGGTGCTCCGACAGCCGGAAATCCATGCGTTCCGCCGTGCCGCCGGAGATGCGCGTTCCGCGCATCGTGAAATCAGGCGCGGCGGTGCCAAGCAATTTTGCCCCCATGCCGCCAGCCTAGCCGCGGCCCTCCGGCAGGTCACGACCCCTCTATGTGGGCAGTCCGAAGAGTACAGGGAACGCTGCCGCCGCCCACGGATAGCCCACGAAGATCGCTGCATCGATCACCGTGTGCGCGATCACGAACGGCAGAACCCTGCCCCACCGGGTGTACAGCCACCCGAAGATGACCCCCATGATCACATTGCCGACAAACCCGCCGAAGCCCTGATACAGGTGGTAGCTGCCCCGCAGCAGCGCCGCGCTCACGATGATCTGCCACTGGCCCCAGCCCAGGTCACGCAGACGGGCGAACAGGTAGCCGAGCACGACGAGCTCCTCCTGAAGGCCGGAGCGAAGCGCCGAGAGCAGCAGCACCGGCACCGTCCACCAGTGCGCGTCGAGGCCGGCAGGGTTGACGGCGACGCCGAGGTCGAGGGCACGCGCTCCGAGGTAGACGCCGAGCCCTCCGATCCCGATGATCAGGGCAAGCGACAGGCCCCGGATGCCGTCGGAGACCGGGCGCACACCGTCGAGACCCAGCCGCGACAGGTGCGGCCGCTGCGGCATCCAGAGCAGGAAGCAGACCAGCAGGACCGGGGCGAGAGAGAAGGCGATGTCGAGCAGCTGGTAGATCAGGTCGAAGACCTCCCGCTCGCTGAGCGACGGGTTGAGCGTCGCGGTCTGAGAACCGAGCGACTCCTCGCGTGTCAGGCGGTTGACGATCGCGACGATCGCATAGACCGCGGACTGCCCGAGCCCCAGGGCGAGCACGAGCGCGATCTCCCACCGGAGGCGTGGGCGCGACAGGGCGGGTGGCTTCGATACGCCCGCCGCGATCGGGCTACTCAACCACCGACCCGGGACGGGGCAGCGCGCAGGCCGGCGTACCGCCGGGCAGCACGTGCCGATAGCGGG
>JBDSKH010000049.1:0-5154 GCA_039917005.1 Pseudolysinimonas sp. | reverse complement strand
CGGGATGAAGCCTACGTCACGACTCACCACCACAATTGGGGACACCCGATGCGGACAAACAGACAAGTCTGTCTGTCCGCATGTGGTAACGTCGCATCTCGAAGCGAGACGGACCCTAGCCCGGCAGACTTCGACCCGGAATGAGAACCCCGCATCCCTGTACAACGCGAACCACCTGAGTTCCGAAATACCGCGCAGCCGCGACCGTTCCCCCGGCGGTCGCGGCGCGGCACGGAGGTCGCGCGGCATCCCCTGACGCGCGAACAGCAAGGTGGACCAGACCGAAAGCGTGACGTCCGTGCCGATCGAGATCACTCGCCCCGTTGCAGCGCTCCCCTCTGCCCCGGCGAAGCTCCGCATCCTCGAGACGGCGAACGAGCTCTTCTACGACGACGGCATCCGTACAGTAGGCGTCGACCGCCTCATCAGCGCGTCGAGCGTCACCAAGGCGACCTTCTACAAGCACTACGGGTCGAAGGACCGCCTGATCACCGAGTACATCGGCCACCGCCACCGCCTCGCGGTCGAGTGGCTCGCCGACACGGTCGAGGGCACCGAGGATCCCGCACGCGTACTGCGCGCTCTCCAGGATGCGATCCTCGGTGCGATCACCGGCCCCGGCTTCCGTGGCTGCCCGTTCCTCAATGCTGCGTCCGAGTTCCCCGATGCCACCCACCCCGTACGTCGCGCCGTCGAGCGCCACCGCGAGTGGTACCTGGACGTGTACGAGCAGCTGCTGCGCCAGATGGGGCACCCGATGCCGGGCGACGGCGCGGACGACCTCATGCTCGCGCGCGACGGTGCCATGGCGGGCGGTTACGCCGGCGACCCGATCGCGTCGACAGCGGCGCTCTCGCGCGCATTCGACCGGGTCATCGCCGAGGTGAAGGTTCCCGTCTCCGCCTGACCCGTGCTGATCCACTCCCCCTTGTCTGGGAGTCGCCTGGCTGTCTGCTGGATGCTGCGGGGCGGATCGCTAGGGTAAGAGTCGGCGCCGCTCTGGGCGGTGTCCGGGTCGCAAGGCCCGGTATGGAAGGATTCCCCGTGGTCACCCTGTCCTGGCTTCTTCTCATCGGTCTCATCGGCGGCGTTCTCGCGCTCATCGATGGCATCATCCGCGTCCGCGGACGCGGCACCGCGATCGTCGCGATCATCGAGATCATCGTCGCCGCACTGTTCATCCTGTCGTTCTTCGTCGCCGTTCCGTGGGGATCGTTGATCCTGGCGATCGTCCTGTTGATCGTGCTCATCGTTCAGCTCGTACTGCGCGGCTCGACCCGGCGTTCGGGTGTGACGATCACCGTCCTCGCGATCATCCTCATCCTGATCTGGATCGTTCTCTCGCAGGGATGGATCGTCATCCCCGGCATCAACTGATCGTCTTCTGATCGCCGCCTGACGCGGCATCGAAGGTTCCGGCCCCGCCCTCGTCATGAGTGCGGGGCCGCTCTTTCGCCCACAGGGTATTCCCGGCCAGAGTCATCCTCAGTGATGAACCCGGCCGTCCGGCGCCTCCCTAAACTGAGCGCATGCCGCAGCCCTGGAGCGACGACGCCATCCGCCATCTGCTCGACGCGACGACCTGTCCGCGCTGCGGAGTCGATGCTCTGCAAGAGCGGCGATGCCTGAATTGCGGGGCCGACCTGCGCAGCGAGATCGCCGACGAGCTGTGGATCGCGTCGAACGCGGCCGCCGGGGCGCTCCGCACCCGGCAGCAGGTACTCGACCGGGTGCCGGTCGAGAAGGTGCTGGTCCCGGATGCTGTGGCGGCCCCCGCTGCCGCAGCGGCCGTCGCCTCGGCGGCCCCGTCGACGGTCGGCGCTCCGGCCGCTCTTCCCGAGCGCTCGAGCGCGACCGTGCAGTCGGTGCTGGCGGTGGCCGGCGCCGGACTGTTCGCCGTCGCCGCGATCGTCTTCACCTTCTTCAACGCCGACCTCACCGACCACGTGCTGCGCAGCATCATCGTCGGCGCGGTGACCCTCGTCTTCCTCGGCGGCGCCTGGGCTCTCGCCCGCCGCAAGCTGCAGTTCTCGGCCGAGGCGGTCGGCGCCCTCGGCATGGTCTTCGTCGCCCTCGATGTCTACGCGGTGTCCGAACTCGCGCACCCTCCCGTGAGCCCGTGGGTGTTTGCGGCCGTAGGCACCCTGGTGAGCGCCGTCGTCATGATCGCCGTCGCCGCGGTCGCCCGCATCCGCAGCTGGCTGCTGCTTGCGCTTCTGGGCCTCGCCATCGTTCCCGCGATGTTCGGCTATGCCGGTGAGACGGCGTGGTCTGCGGTGCTCGGGCACCTGGGGGTCGGATTCGCGGTGCTGGTCCTGCATGAGGGGGTACGCCGGCTCGCCCCGCGTTTCGACGGCAAGCTCACGGCCGACCGGGTCACCCTCAGCGTGCTGCAGGTCGTCGCCGTGGCTGTCGCCCTCATCCAGCTCCCCTCCACCGAATCGGCGAGCGTGGCAAGTCACTGGCTGTCGATCGCGGGGGTGCTCGCCGCTGTGGCGGTGCTCGCGGTATTCGCGACGCGGCACCTCATCGCGCCGTTCTGGAGCTTCGTCGTGGGCGCGTTCGCGGTCGCCGCGGTCGTCGTGTTGCCCTTCGCGCTCGAGCTCGACCGGCCCGAGTGGTATCTGGCACTCGTGCCGGCTGCGGCTTCCCTCGCCGTGATGGCCATCGCCGCGGTGCCGAAGACCGCCACGGTCCTGCGGCCCCTTCTCACGACAGGTGTGTTCGCGGTCGGAGCCATCGCATCCGTCGCGACGGTCCTTGCTGCGGGCATCGCCGTGCTCCTCACGATGGTGTCATCGTCGGCCTTCTCGAACTACGAGACGGTGGATGTCATCAGCACCGATGGCGGAGTGGCGATCCCGCTGGGCCTCGTCGCGGCCGCCATCGGACTCGCGGTATTCGCGGTACTGACCTCGCGTCGAGCGGGATCATTCACCGGCCCGGCTCGCGTGGCGGCCGCTTTCGCCGTCTCGCTGCTCATGCTCGCGGCGGGGGCGTTCGCGTCATGGACGGCGTTCCTGCCCGTGACCCGCATTGCGATCGCCGTCGGCGTCGCGCTTCTGACGGCGCTCGTCCTGCTCTTCGTTCCGGCAGTTCGGCGGGCGCCATCGGCGGTCCGCATCCCCGCCATCGTCGGCGCGCACCTCGCGCTGTTCTTCGGCGCCGTCATCTCGTGGTCCGATTCGTCACTCACGATCTGGGCGGGCGTCGCCGTCGTCGCGGTGCTCTGCGTCGTGGCCCTGACCGTTCCGGCGGTGATCCGTCCGGCTCACGTCGGCATCGGATACGCCTACGCGCTCGTCATCTTCGCCCGCTGGCTCGATCTCGCCGATCTCGAGGCGCTTCCGACGATCGCCGTGCTCTGCCTGACCACGACCCTCGCCTCGGTAGGCGCGATCGTCGCGACGCTGGTGGATCGCATCCGGGCGGCATCCTGGTATTCGGTCCTGATCGTCACGGCCGTGCCGTTCCTGATCGGCATCGCGGTGACCTTCTTCGAGCGAAGCGGCTGGACAGCGCTGTCAACCGGTGTCACGTTCGTGCTGGCGCTGACGCTGCTGCTCACGCGGCGGCCGGGCCTCAACTACGTGCTGCGGGCGATCGCGGCCGGACTGCTCGTGCCCGCGCTCGCGGTCGTGGCCGTGAGCCTCGGCGCGCAGTTCCTCGAATCGAGCGGGTCGCCGATCGTTCTGCCCGTGATCGCCGTGCTCGTCGCCGGCGTCCTTCCGAGCACCGGGCTCATCCGCTCCGGCCTGCTGCACCGCGGCCTGCCCGAACGGGATGCCGGGCTGGCCCGGTTGTGGATCGAGGGCTCCGCGCTCCTGACCGGCGCGATCGCCGTAGTGCTCGGCCTCGTGCTTCCCGCCGCCGGGTTCGACACGACCTTCCTCGTGCTCCTGATCCTCGGCGTCGGGGCGGGCGCCGCCGCGATCTGGGCGAAGCGCCGTTACGGCTGGTGGGTAGCGTTCGCCTGCTTCACCGGCGCGCTGTGGTGCCAGTGGGCGCTCGCGCATGTCACGGCCATCGAGCCGTACCTGCTGCCGCCGGCGTTCGCTCTCGCCATCATCGGCGCCATCGTGACCGGCCGTGGCGGCCGGGGAGCAGGCTTGTACGCGACCGGCCTCGCGGTGGCCACCGTGCCCGTTCTGGGAATCCTCGCGGCCGCCGGCAACGATGACGACGCGACGGTCGGCTCGATCCCGTGGCGGGCCGCCGGGCTCCTCGTCGGCGCCGGGATCCTCCTCGTCCTCGGCGCTCTCATGGGTCGTGGGGACTCCCGGCTCGCCGTGCGTTTCCGCGCCCTGCGCATCCCCACGCTCGCCGTCGCGATCGCTGCCGGCGCGGCCGGCCCATTGCAGGGTCTGCGCTACGGGCTCGACAAGGATCCGCTCGCCCTCGCTCCGTGGCCGCTTCTGCTGGTCTGCCTCGCATACGGCGCGGCCGGGGCGATCGTCGCCGGCGCAGCCGCCCGCGTCATCCTGGACAGCGCCGCACCCGGCTCCCGCCTCGCGCACACACGCTGGCTGTACGTACCCGCCACGGTCTACGTGGCACTGTCCGGGTGGACGGCCATGCACCGCGACTGGTCCTCGATCTGGACCATGTGGGGTCTCATGCTCGCCTACCTGCTGTTCATGGTGGTCATCGTGGTCCGGGCGCGCCGGCACGCGACCACCCTGCCGCCGGTCTGGCTCGTCTTCGCCGTCGCGTTCATCACCGCGATCGTCGGCTGGAGCGCCCGCGACCTCCGCGTCGAATGGTTCTCAATGCCGCTCGGCCTGCTACTGCTCGCGGCGGGCATCCTGGCGATGCGGGGCGTCGCCGACGATGCACGTCCGGCAGTCGCGACCGCGAACAGCTGGCCCATCGGCCATCGCGGCTCGTGGAGTCTCCTCGGCCCCGGCATCGCCACCACGTTCCTGGCGTCGACGCTCGCGACCGGCACCGACCCGCAGACCTGGCGCGCCATCATGGTCATCGCGCTGGCCCTGGTCGCCATCCTCCTCGGATCCCAGCTGAAGCTCGCTGCGCCGTTCTTCCTCGGGATCATCGTGCTGCCGATCGAGAACATCGTCGTCTTCGCGGTGCAGATCGGCCGCGGCATCGAGTCCGTGCCGTGGTGGATCACGCTCGCGATCGTCGGTGCGGTCC
>JBDSKH010000048.1:0-2582 GCA_039917005.1 Pseudolysinimonas sp. | reverse complement strand
TGAGCAGACTGCCTGCGACGACCAGGACGACGGCCACCGGCGGCGCGGTGCCGAAGATCTGGAATGAGCGCAGCAGATCGGAACTGCCGCTCCAGAAGAGCAGGTGGCCGATGAGCGAGAGCGGGAGGGCGATGAGGCTGAACAGTCGTCCGGTCATGGATTCAGGCTCTCAATAGAACTCGACCGTGTCGACCCTGTTGCGCAGCTCCTCGCCGTCGAGGAGCCGGCGCGCGTTGTCGGCGAAGAGCTCGGTGATCAGTCGCGGCTCATGGGGGCTGATCGCGGCGGTGTGCGGCGCGATCAGCACGTTGGGAAGGTCCCATAGCGGGCTGTCCGGAGCCAGCGGTTCGGAGTACGTGACGTCGAGCGCGGCGAAGCCGATCCGCCCGTCGGCGAGGGCTTCGATCAGTGCGGGCTCGTCGACCGTCGTGCCGCGACCGACGTTGACGATCGTGATCCCCGGCTTCGCGGCCGACAGCACCTCGCGGCTGAGCATCTTCTCGGTCTCCGCCGTTCCGGGCAGGGCGAGCACGATCGCATCGGCGAGCGCGGCCACCTCGGCGAGCCGGTCGACGCCGTACACCTCTGAAACGCCCGGTACGGCGACAGCGCGGCGGTGCACCCCGACGACGCGGTAGCCGAGCCCGGCCAGCTTGGCGGCGGTGACGCGCCCGATGCCGCCGAGCCCGACGATGGCGACGGTGAGATCCGTGGCCACCGGCATCACGCGGCGCGGCGCCCACTCGTGGCGGCGCTGCGCGTCGAGCAGCCAGGGCAGCAGCTTCGCCCCCGCGAGCACGCCGAATACCGCGAACTCGGAGAGCGGGCCGGCGTGGACGCCGGCGGACGTCGTGAACAGGATGCGATCGAGATCGGCTCGGTCGAGATGCGCCGCGCGCACCTGCTGCCCGCCACCGGCGGGGATCGTGTGCACCCAGCGCAGCCGTGGATTCGCTCCGACCGTGCGCGCCAGCGAGCGACCCGACTGATCCGGGACGCCGTAGAGCACGTCCGCCGAGTCGACGTACTGCTCGAAGGCGGCCTGCAATCCGGCGGGGCGGTCCCACCGCTCCATCCAGTCCCCGCTTGCAGGACCGGTCAGCGCAGGATCGTGCACCACGTCGAGCCGCGGCTCCAGCCGGCGGAGCAGCGCGACGTTCTCCTCGCTGAGAGGTGTCGCGACCACGACCCGCAGCGCTTCGCTCCGAGGTGGCGTCACGGCGCGGGCTCCGGTCCGCCCAGTCGCGCGGCGGCATCCGAGACGATCTCGCCGACGGTCGCCGTCACGTCGTATTCGAGCGCCCGCTCTTCGGGCGCCGGAGGCTCGAGCGTCGCCAGCTGCGAGTCGAGCAGGTCGATCGGCATGAAGTGGACGCGATGACCCATGCGCTCGGCCAGCAGGGCACGCGATCCGTGCAGGAAGACGAGGCGCAGGTCCGGCGCGGCGAGTCGCAGCCGGTCGCGATGGGCGCGCCGGAGCGCGGAGCAGGCGACCACGGTGGCGCCGTCCGCGAGCACGGCGCCCACGGCATCCAGCCATGGCCACCTGTCGTCATCGGTCAGCGGTGTTCCGGCGGCCATCTTCGCGATGTTCGACGGCGGATGCAGATCGTCGCCGTCGGCGAACGCCATTCCGAGCGCCTCCGCGAGTGCGATGCCTACGGTCGTCTTCCCCGATCCGGAGACTCCCATGACGACGACGGAACGCACGCCTCCACGCTAGCGGTAGCCTGAAATCATGCCCACCTCTGCATCCCCCAGCCCCGTCGGATCGGCCAATATCGGGGTCGTCGGACTCGCCGTCATGGGGTCGAACCTCGCCCGAAACCTCGCCAGCCGCGCCGGCAACACGGTCGCGATCTTCAACCGCACGTACGAGAAGACGCAGACCCTCATGGACGAGCATCCCGAGGCGGGATTCGTGCCGACCCCGGACTACGCGGCGTTCGCCGCCGCGCTCGCCAAGCCGCGCGCCGCGCTCATCATGGTGCAGGCAGGCAAGGGCACCGACGCCGTCATCGACGAGCTCGTGAAGGTCTTCGAGCCGGGCGACATCATCGTCGACGGCGGCAACGCCCTCTTCACCGACACCATCCGGCGCGAGAAGGCCGTGCGCGAGACGGGCATCAACTTCGTCGGTGCCGGCATCTCCGGCGGCGAGGAGGGCGCCCTCAACGGCCCGTCGATCATGCCCGGCGGCTCCGACGAGGCGTGGGCCACGCTCGGGCCGATCCTGAAGACCATCGCCGCCGTCGCCGAGGGCGAGCCGTGTGTCACCCACGTCGGGCACGACGGCGCGGGGCACTTCGTCAAGATGATCCACAACGGCATCGAGTACGCCGACATGCAGCTCATCGCCGAGGCGTACGACCTGATCCGCCGCGGCACCGGCAAGAGTCCCGCCGAGATCGCCGACGTGTTCGCCGAATGGAACACCGGAGAGCTCGAGAGCTACCTGATCGAGATCACCTCCGAAGTGCTGCGCCAGGTCGATGCTGCCAGCGGCAAGCCCCTCGTCGACGTCATCCTCGATGAGGCAGGTTCCAAGGGAACTGGGGTCTGGACCGTGCAGAACGCCCTCG
>JBDSKH010000047.1:0-4804 GCA_039917005.1 Pseudolysinimonas sp. | reverse complement strand
GTTTTCCAGGACGAATACCTCCCGGCTCCCGCCGATCATCCCGACGACAAGTGGGGCAGGTACGAACTGCTCTCGACGCGGACGGCGAGCGATCTCGGCGGATCGGTCACCCTCGATACGCGGCTGCGGGTCGGCGATGAGACCCAGGAAGCCAGCGGGGTCGGCAACGGCCCGGTGGCGGCGTTCCTCGGGATCATGGCCGAGCAGGGGCACGACATCCGTCTCTACGACTACGTCGAGCACGCGCTCAGCGCATCGGGTGACGCGCTCGCCGCGGCCTACGTCGAGCTGCAGGTCGGAGAGAAGCGGCTGTGGGGTGTCGGCATCGACGGCGACATCTCCACCGCATCCCTCAAGGCGGTGGTCTCGGCTGTGAACCGCGCGATCCGCACGGAGACGACCGACCGCGAGCTCGCCTCGGTCTGAGCTCCGGCTCCTACGCGTCGTCGCTTCGGGTCGGGATGTTTCCCGTGCCCGGGGCGATCGGCCGCGCCCTGCGGGGCAGCAGAGCCACCTGCTCGGGCAGGGTCCACTTGAACAGGACGGCGAGCACGCGGACGGCGAAGGTCAGCACGACGCAGGCGATCGCCGCGAGCGTGATGTCCGCGCCGAACGCGACCAGCACGACGAGGCTGGTCGTTCCGACGAGAGCTGCGACCGCGTAGAGGGAGCCGACGCTCATGAGAGCGATCGGCACGTTCAGCAGGAGATCGCGCAGGATCGAGCCGCCCACCGCGGAGATCACGCCGACGAAGATCGACGGGATCTCGGGCAGTCCGGCTGCCAGCGCCTTGGTCGTGCCGATGGCCCCGAACAGCCCGATCGTCAGCGCGTCGAGCCCCGTGATCAGATGGCGGAGGCGATGGAAGATGCGCTCCAGCAGCATTCCGACGAGCGCCGAACCGGTCGCGACGGGCAGGTACCAGTTGCTCACGAGCGCTGCCGGTACCTGGCCGAGCAGCACGTCGCGCATGATGCCCCCGCCGAATCCGGTCGCGATTCCGATGATCGCGACGCCGAGGAGGTCCAACTTGCGATCACGGAACTGCGCGGCGAAGAGCGCGCCCTGCAGGCTGCCGATGCCGACGGCGAGGAGGTCAGCCCAGAACGGGATCGCGAAGATCGGGGTGAGGGCTGCGTCGGTCACGCGTCATTGCTACCACGCGCAGGACGATCACCAGGATGCCGAGCGCGGTGGACAGCCCGTTGCCGACCAGCAGGAACGCGGCCTCCGGCACGCTGGCGTGCTCGAGATGCGAGGCGTGGAACACCAGGTGGGGGACGGAGAACACCGTGTACGCGATGCCGGCCGGCAGGACGAATCCACCCCGCGGCCTCACGAACGCCACGATGAGAAGCACCGCGATGCCCAGGGTCGCCCCGCCGAAGTCGCGCGCGAAATGCTCGCTGAACGGGGGAGTGAGTCCGACCGTGGGGAAGTTCGCGTAGAAGCTGCCGGGCGCGAACTGGTTCCATGCCCCGACCACCAGCTCGTCGAGCGCCACCAGGGCGAGGGCGATGCGCAGCGCGATCGTCACGCCTCGCTCCGCGCGTCGGCGGCAGCGTAGTCGGCGAAGGTGCGGGTGCCGTAGCCGGGGAGGGCGGTCATGTGGTTCCCGCGCCGGAACGCCCGGACGGTGGCGCCGCCGAGGGGCAGCATCCGGATCTTCTTGTGCGTGCCGTGGGCGGTCTGCCATTGCTCTGCCAGCGTGCGCAGGTGCAGGCGCTCCGGACCGCCGATGTCGGCTACCCTGCCGGCGGGCGGTGCCGCCGCCAGTTCGGCGAGGCGGGCGGCGACCTCCTCGACGGCGATCGGCTGATCTTCGAGGTCCAGCACGGTGATGAACGGCAGCCGGCGCTGAGGGCGCAGGAACATCGCCACGAAATCATGGAACTGCGTCGCCCGCAGGATGGTGAACGGGATGCCGGAGTCGGCGATCAGCTTCTCGGTCACGACCTTGTCGCGGTAGTACGGATACGGATTGTCGTCGGCGCCCACGATCGAGATGAAGACGACGTGTGAGACTCCCGCTGCCCGTGCGGCGTCGAGCAGTCGCCCGGTGCCGGGGGTGTCCTTGCGGCGATTGGTCGCGCAATGCACGACGGTGTCGATTCCGTTGAGCGCGGCCGCGAGGCCCGATCCCGTGCGGAGATCTCCGACGACGCGACCGTCTGCGGGACGACGGCTGAGGACCCGGACCTGGTGCCCGGAGGAGCGGAGTGCGGCGACGGTGGGGCGACCGAGACCGCCGGTGCCGCCGGTGACGAGGATGTTCATGTCAGCTAAGACCGGATGCGGCGGCGATTCGTGACAGCTTCTGCGGATTCATGACATTGATGAAGCGCCGGATGCCGTCGCGGCCGATCTCGACGGTCCAGACCGCCATCGGCACCCCGTCACGCAGGCCGACGAATGCAGACTCGCCGTTCACCTCGAGGGTTCGGATGTCGATATCCGATGCGAACTTTTCGAGCACCCCGAGCAGGAAATGGGCGACACGCGCGCGGCCGACGACGGGCTTGCGCGCGGCGAGCACGATGCCGCCGCCGTCGGACAGCGCGACGACGTCCTCCGACAGGACCGCCTCGAGCGCCTCCAGGTCGCCGTTCCGCGCCGCCTCGATGAACGCCGCCATCAGCCGGTGCTGCTCCGCCGCGCTCGTCGGCACCGCCTGCTCGCGATCGAGGTGCGCGCGGGCACGTGCGGCGAGCTGCCGCGCGTTGGCCTCGCTGATCTCGAGAACTTCGGCGATCTGCCGGAACGGGTAGGCGAACGCCTCGTGCAAGACGAACGCCGCGCGTTCTGCCGGGGTGAGTCGCTCGAGCAGCAGCAGGACGGCCAGCGACAGCGCCTCCTTGCGTTCGGCGCCGAGGGCCGGATCGTCGGCGGTCGGCACGGGCTCGGGCAGCCACGGGCCGACGTAGACCTCGCGACGGGAGCGCGCCGAGTCGAGGGCGTTGATCGCGAGCCGGGTCACGGTCGTCGCCAGAAAGGCCGCTGGTTCGCGCACGACCGACCGGTCGGTGCCCTGCCATCGCAGCCAGGCATCCTGCACGACGTCCTCCGCGTCGGAGGCGGTGCCCAGCATCCGGTACGCGATGCCGAACAGCCGACCGCGCTGTGCTTCGAAGATCTCGAGGGTGGCTGCCTCGTTCACAGCCGCTCGAAGAGCTCTGGGTACTCGACCACGAAGCCGTCGTCATCGACAGTCAGGTCGGCCGTGAAGTCGCTGTCGAGCGAGTCGAAGCGGTAGGACGTGGGGCCGAGGCGCGTGTAGCGCTGCGGGTCCGACGTCACCTCGAGGCTGGGGAAGTCCACCCACGCGACGTGCAGGTCCGCCTCGTCGCCATCCTGCAGTCCGAGCCGACGGATCGGCAAGGTGTTGGTGAACGGCGTCACCACCATGTCGACGTCGATGCTCTCGTCGAGGTCGCTGCGCCATTCGCCGTCGACCGTCCACTCGCCTTTGCCATCCGACTCGATGGTCAGCGCCCGCTCGTCGGCGGCCGATTCGATGCGGACGACACGGAACGTCCAGTCCGGCTCGCAGACCAGTTCGTAGCTGTAGCGCCCGCGTTCCGAGTCGATGACGCTCGTCACGCGGATCTGGGCGCCTTCTTCGACGTGGAGCCGTTCGAGGCTCTCGAACTCAAGCCCGCGGAAGACATAATCGCTCACGGCTCAACAGTAGGTGCAGGGGGCATCGAGGCGCGCCGCGCGGGCGGGTGACCGCCGTTCGCGGGACAATGGAACGTGCCCACCTACCGTGACGAAGCCGTCGTGCTGCGCACCCACAAGCTGGGTGAGGCCGATCGCATCGTCACCATGCTGAGCCGCCAGCACGGCAAGATCCGCGCCGTCGCGAAGGGCGTCCGGCGAACCGGATCGCGTTTCGGCGCCCGGCTCGAGCCGTTCATGGTGATCGACGGGCAGTTCTATATCGGGCGGACCCTCGACATCGTGCAGCAGGCCGAGTCTGCGGGCTCATATGGAGCCGACATCGTCGACGACTACCCGCGATACACGGCGGCGAACGCGATGGTCGAGGCGGCGGACCGTCTCACCGAGCACGAGGCGGGCCTGCAGCACTACCTGTTGCTGGTCGGCGCCCTCCGGTCGCTCTCGAAGGCCGAGCATCCGCCCGGGCTCACCCTCGACTCCTACCTTCTGCGCGCGCTCTCGATCGCCGGATGGGCACCGAGCTTCGTCGACTGCGCCGTCACGGGCGCCTCCGGTCCGCACTCGGCGTTCGTGCCGCAGCTCGGCGGGGTGGTGTCGGATGCCGTCGCGCCTCCCGGCGCCGTCCGCCTCGACGCCTCGACGCTCTCGCTGCTAGGCGCCCTGCTCTCCGGGGATTGGGCCGCGGCCGAGGACAGCGACCAGCGCACGCAAGACCAGTCGTCGGGCGTCGTCGCCGCGTACACCCAGTTCCATCTCGAGCGCGGGCTGCGCTCACTCGAGCATCAGGATCGCGTTGCGGCGATCCGCGCGACGGACCCCGCCGCATGAGCCCTCGTCGCCCGGAGGGCGGGGAGAAGAGGACGCCCAAGACGCACAAGGACGCGGTCGACTTCAAGCCGGTCGACTGGACCGGCATCTACCCGCCCGCCATCCCGCTCGAGGCGGTGCCGGAGCACGTCGCGATCGTGATGGACGGCAACGGCCGCTGGGCGAACGGCAAGGGCCTCACCCGAATCGAGGGCCACAAGGCCGGGGAGGCGGCGCTCCTCGACGTCGTCGCCGGCGCCATCCAGATCGGGGTCAAGCACGTCAGCGTGTACGCATTCTCGACCGAGAACTGGA
>JBDSKH010000046.1:0-2757 GCA_039917005.1 Pseudolysinimonas sp. | reverse complement strand
CAGCGCGATGCCGACGACACCGGCGATGATGCCGAGCGCGATCGCGGTGTAGTTGGGGCGTGCGCGGCCGCCCCCAACCGTCGTGACGTCGTCAGCCTCGTTGTGGTAGAGGCTGCGCTCCATCTCGTCGAGGAGGCGCTGTTCATGCTCGGACAGCGGCATCTCGTCCTCCAATGGGTCGCGCCAGTTCGGCACGACTGGGTGATGACTCAACATTGTAGGCCTGTGGCCCGTGGCTAGGCTAGAAGAGTGGCTGGGAGTACGCGGTTAGTCGATCTCATCCAGCTCCGGCTCGACGCGTTCCTCGCTGAGCGTCGCGGTGAGCTGGAGGAGGTCTCCCCCGACCTCGACGTGATCGACGCGGCCGCCCGCAGCCTCCTCGCCGGGGGGAAGCGGTTCCGCGCCCTGTTCTGCTACTGGGGATGGCAGTCCGTCGTGGCGCAGGGGGACGACTTCGACCCGGTCGCCGACTCATCCCCCGGTCTCGACGGTGTCGTCGCGGTCGCAGCGGCGCTGGAGATCTTCCACGCGGCCGCGCTCGTCCACGACGACATCATGGACAACTCCGACCTGCGACGCGGTCAGCCGAGCCTCCACCGTCGTTTCGAGATCCTGCACCAGGAGCGCGGTTGGACGGGATCCGCGACGGCATACGGGACGTCCGCCGCCCTTCTGCTCGGCGATCTGCTGCTCGGCTGGAGCGACGGGCTGTTCGAGAGTGGGCTCGCGGAGATCGAGCCGGATGCCGCGGCGGCCGCACGAGTGGAGTTCGGGCGCATGCGCACAGACGTCATGCTGGGTCAATACCTCGACATGCTCGAGGAGCACTCCTGGCGCGGCCGCCCGGAGACTGACCTGCTCCCCCGCGCGCACCGCGTCATCGTCTACAAATCGGCGAAATACAGTGTCGAGTCGCCGCTCGCTCTCGGAGCCGCGCTAGCGGGCGGGTCGCTCGCCCAGGTCGCCGCGCTCCGCGCGTTCGGTCTCCCACTCGGCGTGGCGTTCCAGCTCCGCGACGATCTCCTGGGGGTCTTCGGCGACCCCGAGGTGACTGGCAAGCCGGCGGGCGATGATCTCCGCGAGGGCAAGCGCACCGTGCTGGTCAATCTGGCCAGGCAGAAGCTGCCGCCATCGGCATCCCGGCTCGTCGACGAGCTGCTCGGTGATCGCGCGCTCGACGACGAGCAGGTCTCGATGCTGCAGACCGCGATCCGCGAGAGCGGCGCGGTGGATCAGGTCGAGCAGATCATCACCCGCAACGTCGAGACCGCGACGGCGGCTCTCGATGCGGCACCGATCGCCCGGTCGGCCCGTGATCAGCTCACGGCGCTCGCCGATACCGTGACGCGCCGCAACAGCTGAGCCGAGCGACGGGGTCAGAACCGGAGGTTCAGAACCCGAGGGCCTGCGCGACCCGCCGCACTTCAGCCTTACGCCCCGCCGTCAACGCGGCGACCGGCGTGGTGCCGAGGCTGTCCTCGTCGTTGAGCAGCCAGTGCATGCTCTCGTCGTCGGAGAAGCCGGCATCGGCGAGCACGACGAGGGTGCCGCGCAGATCGCCGAGCGGTTCGCCGTCGACGATGAAGTCCGATGGCACCTTCAGCGTCCCGTCGACGCGAGTGCCGAGCAGGATGCGTTCCTCGAGCAACCGGCGCACTTTGCCCAGGGGCAGACCGAGCAGTTCGACGAGTTCGGGGATGGTCAGCCAGGTCGTTCCGGCGGCGGCAGGACTCACCCGTCAAGGTTCCCACGTCTCGACGTCTGGGTCAGGCCACCTCAATTGTTACGAACATGTAAACTCACGTCACTTCTTCCCCTTTGATTGACAGTAATTACCTTCTGTGACACCGTGGATCGACTGCCGCGCAGGACGAATCCCGGGGGTGGGGAGAGAGGCGGACGCCATGGAAGAGACGCGTGATACCGGGGGCACCGCTCGATCGGTCTTCGCCGGCCTGACGCCGACCGACGTCGCGCGCGCGGCCAACGAGATCGCTGCGGGTGAGAATCGCCGCCGCATGCGCCAGGGCATCATGTCGACGATGCCCATCGTCCTCGCCGGTGCGATGACGGTGACCTTCAATCTGACCGGGCCGATCGAGACCGCGTCGGCGACGCCGAAACGGCCCTCCGTGCCCAAGTCGTCGATGTCTCCTGCCGATCGCGCCGCGCACGCCGCCGCCCAGAACGCCGCCGCGGCCGCCGCGCAGGCCGCCGTGCCTGCCACGTACACCGTTCAGCGCGGCGACACCGTCTCGGCGATCGCTGCGCGTTTCGGAGTCTCCACAGCATCCGTGCTCGCCGCCAACGGCCTGGGCTGGAAGTCGCTCATCTTCCCCGGCCAGGTGCTGAAGCTCAGCGGCGCGGCAGCCTCCGGGGGTACGAGCGCTCCGAGCGCCGGCCGGTACACCATCGTGCGTGGCGACACGATCAGCGGCATCGCCCAGCGCTACGGGCTCACCACGGCCGGATTGCTGGCCGCCAACAGCCTCAGCCGCACCAGCGTCATCTATCCCGGCCAGACGATCGTCCTGTCCGGATCCTCGATCGCCATCACGCCGGTCTCCAACGTCACGCCGAACCCAGCAGCCGACCCGCCCTCGCCGCCGGCGACGAGCGCGCCCCCGCCGGTCATCAACAACAGCTACACGATCAAGGCCGGCGACACGATCACGGCGATCGCCGCGCGTTTCGGCGTCGGCATCGATGCGCTTCTCGGCGCGAACGGGCTCACCCGCGCGAGCATCATCTACGCGG
>JBDSKH010000045.1:0-5690 GCA_039917005.1 Pseudolysinimonas sp. | reverse complement strand
CAGAGTGACTGGGAGTGGATCTCGCAGCAGGCGCACCAGCACTAGCCGTGTGATGACCACCCTGCCGATGTTCCCGCTGGGGTCGGTGCTGTTCCCGGCGATGCCGCTGCCGCTCCGGGTCTTCGAGGACCGCTACCTGGCGATGCTCGCCACCGTGCTCCAGGACGAGCCGCCGGAGTTCGGCGTCGTGCTGATCGAGCGCGGCCAGGAGGTCGGTGGGGGCGACACGCGATTCGACATCGGCACGATCGCGCGCATCGCGGACCTCGACGTGACCGACTCCGCGGTCGGGATGCTCGCTCTGGGTGGCGCCCGGTTCGAGGTCCTGGCGTGGGGCGACGACGACCCGTATCCGACCGCCGAGATCCGGATGCTGCCGGAGCTGGTCTGGGACGAGGGGTTGCGAGACCGGCTTCACGACGCGGAGCGCGCCGTTCGCACGGGCCTCGCGATCGCGAGCGAGTACGTCGAGCTCGCCTGGTCGCCGGACGTCGAGGTCGCCGATTCCCCGTTGGATGCCGCCTGGCAGCTTGCGGCCATCGCACCTCTCGGTCCCCTCGATCAGATCGAGCTGATGCGGTCGGAATCCCTCGAGACGCTTCTCACCCGGGTGGTCGACCTGACCGCCGCATCGGTCGACTCGATACGTTTCTCCTGGACGGATCTGACGCGCCCGGAGGACGAGGAAGGCTCGCACGACGGCGACGATCGGTAGCCTGACGGCATGAGCGAGACTCCCCCTCCGTACACCGGCAGGTCGGCGAAGGCGCCGGCGGCCAAGCCCGCCGCGAAACCAGCCGCCAAGACCGCCGCCAAGACCGCCGCCAAGCCCTCGGCCGAGCCCGCCACGAAGCCTGCGGCCGCGAAGCAGTCCGCCACGCCCCCACCGGTGGCGACGGTTCCTGCGGCGCCGGCTCCGGCCGCACCGGCGATGACAGCACCGGCGATGACGGCACCGGTCGTGAACTACGTGACGATCTGGCACAGCCGGGCCGCACTGATCGGAGTCGGAGCGCTCGCCGTGATCGGGGTCATCGGAACCGCCCTCGGCTCCTCGGGATTCCCCAGCAACGCGCCCGTCGAGCAGATCCAGGCGTTCGGCGTGATCGTCGACATAGTGGCCGTGGCCATCGCCCTCGTGATCATGATCGTGGTCGAGTACCGTCGCCGCGCCGACCCGAACCGCCTCGGCCTCCCGGTGAATCCACGTCCCTCGGTCTTCGCGATCATCGCGGTCGTGATGGCGGGCGTGACGCTGGCGGCCTGGGTGATCGGCGACGGCCCGACGCAGGTGATCGACCTGGTACAGGGGCTGCGCGCGCGGTACATGTACCACACCGGTGGTCTGGTCGTCGCGGGAATCCCTTGGGCGCTGAGCCTGATCTTCGGCGCGTGGGGCTTCCGGCCGCGCGGCAGCCTGATCACGAATGTCCTGGCGATCGTCGCCCTCGCGATCGGTGGGCTGCTTGTCGTCCTCGCGACCGTCGCCGCGCTGGTCTACGGAGCCGGGCTGAGCAACTGAGGCCCGGCGACTCCCCTAGTCGCGGGCGTCGAGCGCCGCGAGCAGCTGCCGTTCGTCGTCGTCACTGAGGCCCGCCCGGCGCGGGCCGGGGTCGCCGAGCTCCCACGCCAGGGTGTCGGCGAGGGTCTCGGCGAGCGGACGGGTTCGCAGGCCGAGTCCCTCGGCGAGGGAGGTGTCGTGCGCGTTCAGCGCGATGGCGTCCGGCGGCAGCCACAGCGGCAACGACCGCGGACCCATCCAGGGCTCCACGTCGTGCTCGGCCAGCCAGTCTTCGCCCACGACCTCCAGGGCGCCGTCGAACCCCGTGACGGCGCGCACGGCCTCGAGGTGCTCGGCGAAGGTGTGCGTGGGCCCACCGGTGTTGGCGATGCCCGCCGACCCCCGCTCGGCGACGCGCACGAGCCATGCCGCGAGATCCCGAGCGTCGAGGATCTGCACGGGCACGTCGGGCGCGTCGGGCACCAGAACGCGTCGCTCGGGATTCGATGGCCGGGCGAGCCGCTTGGCCCAGTATCCGCTGCGTCCCGACCAGTCGCCGGGCCCGCCGATGAGGCTCACCCGCGCGATGAGCGAGCGATCGGCGCCCATCCCGCCCAGGACGTGCTGCTCGCAGGAGACCTTGGCCGAGCCGTAGGCCTCCATGGTCTCCATGACCTCGCCGTCGAGAGGTGGCAGCAGCTCGGCCGACTCGTCGGCGCCGATCGTCTGCGAATCGGCGTAGACGGATGCCGTGGACACGTAGACCCAGTGCGCGGTCCGCTGGGCGAGGGCCTCGATGGCGCGGCGCACCTGGCCCGGCTGGCGCGACACGTCGACCACGGCATCCCAGCTCTCGCCGGACAGCCCGTCGAACGCGTCATCGCGGTCGCGGTCGGCGACGACGAAGCGCGCTCCGGCGGGTGGGTCGCCTGCTTCGCCTCGCGCGAGCGCCGTGACCTCGTGCCCTTCTCCAGACGCCGCGCGCACGATCTCCCTGCCGAGCCACGCCGTGCCGCCGAGTACGAGAATCCTCATGCCCTCAGGCAACCCCGTCCCGCAGGTGGCGGCAAGCGTTTCTGCTGAGGGCAGTACGCATCCCTCCGCCCGGGCGCGCTAGAGCTCTTTCGGGGGCCGCAAGTCGATCGCGCACATGACTTCGCCGAGCGTCGCGTAGTAGCGTTCGCGGTCGGTGACGGGTGCGTCGGGGCAACGTTTGCCGGGGGTCCAGAAGGACGCCTCCGTGGCGACGGCCTGCCTGAGCTGGTCCTCGCTCTCGCCGGAAAGGGTCCAGCCGAGCGGCACGGAGAGCGAGGCGAGGGTGGCGGGCGCGACGACGGCGACGCCGTGCGGCACCCGGTTCGTGCGGAATGCGGTGACGACGTCGGTGCAGTGGTCGGCCTCGTCCGCGAAGCCGCAGACGTTCTCGAGTTCGGTGCTGAGCCGGGAGAGCCACGCATCGGCCTGGTGCTGGGCGTTTCCCGCGTCCAGGTTCAGCACCGGCACCGCCAGGTCCGCGGTTATCCGGTCGCTGTCGGAGATGACGTCGCCGCCGGGCTCGTTGTGCAGGTACACGACGATCGGGATCGTGTACGGATTCGCCGGTGTCCCGTCGGCCACGGCGTTGAGGGCCGAGATCGCGTCGACGAACTGCGGAGCAGTGTCGCTGAGGGTTCCGAGACCGCTGTTATCGAAATAGCCGCCATCGATCAGCTGCAGGTCGCGCAGCCCCTGACAGCCCTCTCCGCCCGGCACGATCGTTTCGTCCGACAACCGGCCCGCGGGGGTCACATACGGGAACCGCGCGGCCGACAGGGCCGCCGTCGCCCAGTCGATCGAGAGCGGACAGCCGTGCAGGTAGTCGATCAGGTCGATCGTCGTGCTGAGCTCCCCGTCGTCCTCGTTGCAGTTGATCGGCGCGTCGGCGGCACCCTCGGAGTCCGGGTCGCGGCCCTGCGCGTCCTCGTTCAGATCGACCTGGCTGACCACGACCTTGCAGTCGACGTTCGCCGCGAGCGAGTTGAGCACCACGTGCCCGGTCACCGGCGCGGGCTGGGCGTCGAAGACGCGCGACAGACCCGATTCCGATTCCCGCCACTGCGATTCGATGAGGGATGCGCGATCCTCCCACCGCCAGCTCCCGTCGGTGAAGAGGGTGGGCACGCGCACGCCGGTCAGCGACGCGATCGCGTCGCGGACGAGAAGGCCGGCGATCGCGAGGGACACGACGTCCGCCTGCCCGACGACGAACTTCTCGATGGGCTGCGGGGACTTGAGCATGGGGCGCTGGTGAAGGAGGGCCAGTCCGACGGCCCCTCCGCTCACGCCGCTGGACATCGCAACGGCGTTGCGCGTGCAGGTCGTGAGGTCGAAACCCTGCATGACGTCGACCGTCCACTCCGCAGCCCGGATCCCACCGCCTTCCGCGGCGACCAGAACGAGCGGCCGCACGTAGGAGGCGGGGTCGTCGTTCGCGGCGCGGCCGGCGCAGTCGGAGGACGTCGCGGCACCGGGGGCCTCGATGGTCGTCCAGTCGGTCACCACGTCGGCGATCCCGGGTCGGTCGGCCGGCAGGGGATCCGTGCCTGAGTTCGTGAGTGCGTGCACCGCGGCCGGTCCACCGGTCTGCGTGAGCACGAGTGGCACCAGCAGCGCGAGGCTCAGGATCGGGTCGGTGCGCATCCCGAGCCTCTCGAACAGCGGTAGCGGGCGACGTTGACTCAGTTGCGTGCTGATGAAGGCGAGCACCACGACCCATGCGCCGACGAGCAGCACCAGGATGCCGACGGGTCCGAGCACGGTGAGGAACCGCGGCACGATGAGGGCCGCGAGCAGGACGACGGCTGCGATCGCGGTGCTGATGGCGCGCGCCACGGAGAGGGAGCGGGGCTCGGCGTCGCTCGTCGTATCGAGCACCAGGCCGACCGGGCCGGGGATGCGCTTGGCGACCCGGGGCGCCGCAATCAACAGCGCGGGGACGCAGACCAGGGCGAAGGCGATGGCGCCGAACGCGACCCCCGCGACCTGGACCGAGCCGCCGATGTCCCCGCCCAGCAGCCAGGGACCGATGTACGCCTTGGCGATCGAGATGAAGAGGGTGGCGATGAAGAGCGCGGGGATCACGTCGCCGAAGAGCAGGGCGGCCTTCGCATCGACCGGGTCGTAGCGTTTCGGCTCCGGGGTCGTCCGGTTGGTGAGAATCGCCGAGAGCAGGAGGATGCCTCCGAGGACCCCCGCGAACGCGATGAGGGTGCGCAGGTCGAGGAACGCGAACGGGCCACTCGAGCCCACGGCGCCTACGACGGCGACGACCAGCCCCCCGACGGCGGCCGCGCCGATGATGACGAACCACGGCCAGTAGACCGCCCGCTTGCGGCCGTTGATCGCCGGATCCTCGTCGGCAGCGATCGCGATGCGGGTCGTGCGCTGGCGGGCGATCAGCCAGAGGGCGAATGCGATGAGAAGCACTCCGAAGAACGCCGCCGCGACGTCCCCGGGCCGCCGTTCGCCGCCATCGCCGACGAGCACCCAGCCGCGCACGACATCCGGAACCTGCTCGAGGACGCCGTGACCCGAGACGGTGCCCATCACGGCGAACACCAGGAGGGCGATGAAAGGCAGGCGCTGCGTCCGGAGCGCACGGCGAGAGGGCCGGGCCCAGGTCGAGAGGAAGGTGCCCGCGGCGCCGGACCGATCCGCGAAGGTCATGACGACCGACAGGAGGACGGCCGCCCAGACCGCCGAGCCCATGATGCCCAGGAAAGCGGGGAAGTCGACCGCCCAGGCGGCAAAGCGGACGTCGCCGATGAAGACCCACTGGGCGACGGCCAGCACGACGGCGAGGGCGATCGCGATGACCGGCATCCATCTCGGTCCGAGAAACTCCATCACCAGCCAGCGGAGGACGCGCCCGCGACCCTGCGGCCGGGGGCGGGCCGCCGGCCGGAACTTGACCAGCAGCGGCAGCATGAGCACCGCGATCAGAAGGACGTGCAGCACGCTGAAGAACTGCAGGAACGGTGCGATCGTCTCGCGCACCGTGCCGGGTCCGGTGCAGACGGCGGTGGCGACAGCGCACCCCCAGTCGTCCCACGCCCGCTGATGAGCGGCGGCGAGGGGCCCGGATGCGTCCCACAGAGAGTAGGCGCGCCCGCTGCCGGTGGTGGTGACGTTCGCGAGCCTGCTGGCCTCG
>JBDSKH010000044.1:0-6891 GCA_039917005.1 Pseudolysinimonas sp. | reverse complement strand
TGCGCCGCGATTCCGACCGTCGCGCCGCCGGCGAGCAGCGTGATCTGCCCGCTCGTCCACGTCGACGGATCTTGATGTGCGGGATCCACACCGAACATCGCGGCGAAGGCGAGCAGGGTGATGATCACCACCACGTTGTTGAGCACCGGGGACCAGGTGAACGGACCGAAAACGGTGCGCGCGTTCAACACCTCGCCCAGGAGCGAGTAGATCGCGTAGAAGAAGATCTGCGGGAGGCACCAGTACGCGAAGGTCACCGCGAGCGTGCGTCCGTCGGCCAGGGCGCCCCCCTCGACGGTGTAGAGATCGACGAGCAGCGGCGCGCAGAGCACCGCGATCGCGGTGGCGACCAGGAACACCACGACGCCGAGCGTGACGAGCCTGTTCACGAAGCGCTGCCCGCCGTCGGTGTGCAGGCCCGCCCGCACGATCTGCGGCACGAGCACGGCGCTCAAGACCCCGGCCGCGACGATCGCGTAGATGTTGTTCGGTAGCTGGTTCGCGAGGGCGAAGGCGTTGGCGCCGGGATTCTGCGGGCCGATCGCCCAGGCGAGCACGGCCGCGCTGCCGAAGCCGAGGACACGCGACACCAGGGTGCCGGCGGCAAGGGTCGCGCTCGCGCGTCCGAGCGACGCCGCCGAGGCCTCGTCGGGATTGCCGCCCGGGGTCTCCTCGGGTGTCGCGGCGGGAGGGGTGCGCGGCTCAGTCATCCGCGCCGGCCGGCGATCCCGCGGCCGCCTCGCGACGCCGCCGCACGATGCTGCGGATCAGGCCGCCGCCGAAGACCAGCACGACGAGCGTGCCCGCGATGAGGGTGCCCGCCGTCTCCCACCCGGCCTGCAGGATGACCTTCACGAATCGCACGCTGCCGAGGATGCGGCCGTTCGCGGCGAGCAGCTCCGCGCGCACCGTGACGTCGCCGTTGGCGATGGACTCGACGGGGACGCTCGCGGTGCTGGTCGAATCCGGCTCGATCGTGACTTCGATCGACGGGTCCTCGACGTGGAGAAGAGGTCGCAGCGGCCGCACCGAGAGGTACACGGTGACCGAGACGGGCAGGGCGTTGCTCACCTGCATGCGCAGGGTCGAGATGTCGGAGAGCAGCAGCAGGTCGCTGCCCTGGGTGATCTGCACCGCCTCCAGGGTCGCCCGGCTCTCGCTGAGGAGGGTATCGGTCGCCGCGACCCAGACCGGGTCGTCGGGATCCCAGGCGGCGGCGGACAGTCCGAGCATGGCGAGGCGGCGCGGCTGGGTGATGAGGGCGGCGTCCTCGGCGATCGTGAGGAACGCGATCTCTTCGCTGCTCGCAGAGACCATCCGCCCGGCGGTGTCGGCGCGGTCGTCGGCGGGCGCCTCGACCAGCTGGGCGTTCTCCCGCGGACCGGCGAGCACCTCGCCGAGCGTCACGAGCTGTGAGGCGGATGCCGCGTCGATCGCTGTCAGGAGGTCCGACATCCGGAGGGTGCCGAACGGCCAGCGGCGATCGAGGGTCGCGACGATGGTGCGGCCCGGAGCCTCCGCTGCCCGGGTCTGCAGGGTCAGCCCGAGCCGGGCGATCGCCTCCTGGTAGGACGTCGAGGTGGCGGCGTAGGTCGCGTCGCGAACGGCGGCCGTGACCTCGGTGTCCGCGACGATCCCGTCGATGTCACCGAGATCGGCGAGCGCGGTCGACACCTCGGACACGTTCGAGCCGGCCAGCAGCACGTCCGCGTAGCCCTGTGCCGTGAGGCTCGAGAGTCCGTCGGCCCCGACGCGACCCTCGGCCGGCCAGGCGATCGACTCGAGGCTGGCGGACCAGGCGAGCAGGTCGGCCGTCTCCGGCAGGGGCGGCGGCTCGCCAGAGTCGGGCTCGTCGGAATCGGGCTCGCCGGTGCCCGCCGGGTCGGGGACCGCGGGGACGCTGCTCGTCGGGGTGGGCGTCGCCGCCGGACCGAAGTCCGCCGGATCGATCGCGAAGTCGAATCCCAGGGGGTCGAGCGCGCCGCCGCCGGTCGCTACGCCCGTGACCGACGGGTCGGCGTCGGCGTACGCCAGCAGGAACACCTCGTTGGGCACCGAGCTCAGCCGCTCGAGGAACGCGACGGCCGTATCGGGTGCCACCGTTCCGAGGACCCGGATCGAGGCCACCACCATCGGGTCCAGGCCGATCGCGACGCTCGTGCCGGCCACCGCATCCAGCTGTCTCGTGAGCAATCCGCCAGGGGCGGTGTAACTCGTCAGCGTCTCGGCGTCCAGTAGTCCGGTCGTCGTCGGCGGGACGGTCAGCGGCAGCACGATGGCGACCGAGACCGGTCCGTCGCCGGGGGTGACAGCGGCTGTCGTGAGCGAGCCGGGCGTCTCCGGCGGTGCGTCGGCCGAGGAGGCGCCGGATGCGGGGGCCGCGATCGCCAGCCCGCCCCCGATGAGCGCGCATCCGGCCAGGGCGGCGGTGAGAAAACGGCGCGCCGACATGGTCCCTGAGTTTAGCCGTCCGCACCGCCCGTCACCGTCGTGCTGCTCGTGGGAGGGTTGAGGCATGGAGAGCGTCGCCGAGGCCCTGGTGCGCCTGCGCGAGCTGACCACCGGAGCGGAGATCAGCCTGCTCGCCGAGCGGTTCGCGGCGGCCGGCCACGAGTTCGCGCTGGTCGGCGGCCCGGTGCGCGACGCGTTCCTCGGCCGCCCGGTGACCGACCTCGACTTCACGACCGACGCGACGCCCGATCAGATCCTCGCCATCGTCGAGCCGGTCGCCGACGCGCACTGGGACATCGGGCGTGAGTTCGGCACGATCGGGGCGCGTCTCGGCGACGCCATCGTCGAGATCACCACCTACCGCAGCGATGAGTACGACGGCGCCAGCCGCAAGCCGGCCGTCGCGTTCGGTACGACCCTCGAGGCCGACCTCGCTCGCCGCGACTTCACCATCAACGCCATGGCGCTGCGCCTTCCGCACTGCGTGCTGGTCGACCCGTCGGGCGGGGTCGAAGATCTCCTCGCCCGCGTCCTGCGCACGCCCGGCCCGCCAGAGGTGTCGTTCGGAGACGATCCGCTGCGGATGATGCGCGCCGCACGGTTCACCGCCCAGCTCGGCTTCCGCCTCGACGACGCCGCCGCCGAGGCCGCCACGCGGCTGGCACCGTCGATCGAGATCGTCTCCCGCGAGCGCGTGAGCGATGAACTGCGCAAGCTGCTGCTCGCGCCGCACCCGGCCGACGGCATCCGGGTGCTGGTGGATACCGGGGTCGCCGAGCTGGTGCTCCCCGAGATCCCGGCGCTGCGGCTCGAGATCGACGAGCACGCCCGCCACAAGGACGTCTACGAGCACACGCTGACGGCGCTCGAGCGGGCGATCGTGCTCGAAGGCGAGCGCGGGCACGAACCGTCGCTCGTCCTGAGGCTGGCGGTGCTCCTGCACGACATCGGCAAGCCTGCGACGCGCAAGATCGAGCCGGGGGGCACCGTCACGTTCCACCACCACGACGTGCTCGGAGGGAAGCTGGCGGCGAAGCGCCTGCGGGAGCTGCGCTTCGACAACGACACCGTGAAGGCGGTGGCCGAGCTCATCCGCCTGCATCTGCGGTTCTTCGGCTACGCGGAGGGCAAGTGGAGCGATTCTGCCGTGCGCCGGTACGTGCGCGACGCCGGTGACCTGCTCGAGTGGCTCCACATCCTGTCGAGGGCGGACGTCACCACGCGCAACCAGCGCAGGGCGGACGGGCTCTCGACCGCCTACGACGAGCTGGAAGCCCGGATCGCGGAGCTGGGCGAGCAGGAGGAGCTGGCTGCCATCCGCCCCGACCTGGACGGCGAGCAGATCATGGCCATCCTGGGGCTGAAGCCCGGACGCGAGGTCGGCGATGCCTACCGGTTCCTGCTCGAGCTGCGTCTCGACGAAGGCGAGCTCGGATACGACATCGCCCGCGACCGCCTGCTCGACTGGTGGTCGGCTCGCGCCTAAGCGCGGCATCCGGTAGTCTCAGCAGGTTGCCCGCCCGACCTCGTCGGCGCTGGGCGCAGTCAAATACCCTCCTGCTGCAGATCGTCTGCAGCCGTTCTAGACCAGAGGAGGTGGGTGAATGACGCACGAGTATGAACTGATGGTGATCCTCGACCCCGAGATCGATGAGCGCACCGTCGCACCCAGCCTGGACAAGTTCCTGAACGTCATCCGCAATGGTGGCGGCACGATCGACAACATCGACATCTGGGGACGTCGCCGGCTGGCCTACGAGATCCAGAAGAAGTCCGAGGGCATCTACGCCGTCGTGAACTTCACCGCGACCTCGGAATCGACCGTCGAGCTCGACCGCCAGCTGAAGCTGTCGGAAGCCGTCCTGCGCACCAAGGTGCTCCGATCGGAAGAGGCGGTCGCCCGCGCGATCTCCGTCCGTGCGGAGGACGCCAAGCGCGCCGAGCGCAAGGCCGCCGCGGCCGCGAAGAACCCGAAGGCAGCCGCCGCGCTCGCCGAGAAGGCAGCGCTGGCCGAGAAGGCAGCGGCCGAGAAGGCAGCGGCCGAGAAGGCCGCCGCCGAGAAGGCCGAGCCGGCCGCCAAGGCCGAGCCGGCAGAGAAGCCCGTCAAGGCCGAGAAGCCCGCTGACGAGGCCCCCGCGGCCGAGAAGCCGGCCAAGGCCCCGAAGGCCGATGCCGCCGCCGACGACACCGCGGCCGACGACGACACCGCCGCCGAGCCCGCCGAGAAGCCGGCCAAGGCCGCCGCGAAGCCGAAGGCCGCCAAGGCCGACGCCGAGGCACCCGTCGAGAGCGAGGCCTGAGAATGGCCGGCGAGACGATCATCACGGTCGTGGGCAACCTGACCGCCGACCCGGAGCTGCGTTACACGCAGAACGGGCTGGCCGTAGCGAACTTCACGATCGCTTCGACCCCCCGCACCTTCGACCGCCAGGCGAACGACTGGAAGGACGGCGAGGCACTGTTCCTCCGCGCGTCCTGCTGGCGTGAATTCGCCGAGCACGTCGCCGGGTCGCTGACGAAGGGTGCCCGCGTCGTCGCGACCGGCCGCCTGAAGCAGCGCTCCTACGAGACGAAGGAAGGCGAGAAGCGCACCGCCATCGAGCTGGAGGTCGACGAGATCGGCCCCAGCCTGCGGTACGCCACCGCCCAGGTGACCCGCGCCGCCGGCGGCGCATCGAGCGGCGGAGGCGGTGGCCGCCCCCAGGGTGCCGTCGCCGACGAGCCCTGGGCAGCCAGCGCTCCCGCAGCGGGCGGCGACGACGTGTGGAACACGCCGGGCAGCTTCAACGACGAGACCCCATTCTGATCGCCTCGCGATCAGAACAATAAGCACAGCGATCGCTCGCAAAAAGAAGGAAGAGTCATGGCAGGAAAGAGCAGCGGCGGCGGAGATCGCCGCAAGCGCACCAATCTCAAGGGCGGCAAGAACGCGGCCCCGGCGAAGTCCATCCGCGTCGGCATCATCGACTACAAGGACGTCGCCACCCTCCGCAAGTTCATCTCGGAGCGCGGGAAGATCCGCGCCCGTCGCATCACCGGCGTCTCGGTGCAGGAGCAGCGGCTCATCGCCCGCGCCGTGAAGAACGCGCGTGAGATGGCACTCCTCCCGTACGCGGGCTCAGGACGATAGGGGAACCGGACATGTCGAAACTCATCCTCACGTCCGAGGTCACCGGACTCGGCTCGCCCGGCGACGTCGTCGACGTCAAGAACGGCTACGCCCGCAACTACCTCATCCCACAGGGCTTCGCCGTGGCGTGGAGCCGTGGCGGCGAGAAGCAGATCGAGTCGATCAAGGCCGCCCGCTCCGCGCGGGAGCTCGCGACGCTCGAAGAGGCGCAGGCCCTGAAGTCGAAGCTCGAGGCGAACCCCGTCAAGCTGACCGTCAAGGCCGGCCGCGAGGGTCGCCTGTTCGGCTCCGTCAAGACCTCCGACATCGCCGACGCGGTGGCGGATGCCGGTCTCGGCGCGATCGACAAGCGCACCATCGAGCTGGGGTCGCCCATCAAGGGCATCGGCCGCTATGACGCGACCGTCCGTCTCCGCGAGGACGTCATCGCGTCCCTCGCGATCGATGTGGTCGGCGGCAAATAGCCCCTCCGGCACCATTGCGGCGGCGTACCCCACGGGGTGCGCCGCCGTTGTCGTCGGGTTCCCGGGACGTCTCGATCCGTCCACAGGTGGCCATTCGGGGGCCAACGTTCAAGCGCAACTCCAAACATGTTTCTACACACAGCGTGTGCACGAAGAAATGCCTGGTCACCACGTGTAACGGCTTCGAGATTGCTCGATTTTCCACAGGAGTTTCCACACCTTCTTCACATGGGGCGCGGCGTTTCCTGGCACTTCTGCACATAGTTGTCCACAGGGTGGTTTTGCCGTCCGGGACCGTCCCCCTAACGTGGCTCTCGCATCCCGGGTCGTGCGCGTGCCCTCTCGGGCAAAGTCGGTCCCCGCGCGTACCGTGACCCCCAGGAGGTAGCCCGTGTCGATCGCCCATCTGGGACTGGCCGGCGACGCACGTCCGCCCGCCGAATCCTGGTCCGGCGAGCGCACACCGCCGCACGACCTGCTTGCAGAGCAGAGCGCCCTGGGCGGCATGCTCCTCAGCAAGGACGCGGTCGCCGACGTCGTCGAGACGGTCCGCGGCGTCGATTTCTACATCCCGAAGCACGAGGTCGTCTTCGACGCGATCCTCGCCCTCTACTCGCATGGCGAGCCGACCGACGTGATCGCGGTCACCGATGAGCTCACCAAGTCGGGGCAGCTGCAGCGCGGTGGCGGTGCCGAGTACCTGCACACCCTGACCGGGCTGGTCCCGACCGCCGCCAACGCCGGCTACTACGCGTCGATCGTCGCCGAGAAGGCGGTGCTCCGCCGGCTGGTCGAGGCCGGAACCCGCATCGTGCAGATGGGCTACGCCAGCGAGGGCGAGGTCAC
>JBDSKH010000043.1:0-11403 GCA_039917005.1 Pseudolysinimonas sp. | reverse complement strand
CAGGTCATGTACCGCATCGCGGAGTTGCTCGACGGCCGTCGTGCGCAATTCGTGGAGGAGATCTCCGCCGCCGAGGGCGTCTCGGCGGCCGCAGCGGGAGCGCAGGTCGATGAGTCCATCGATACCTGGATCTGGTACGCGGGCTGGGCGGACAAGTATGCCCAGGTCATCGGCTCCGGCAATCCTGTCGCGGGGCCGTACTTCAACATCTCGGTGCCCGAGCCGACCGGGGTCGTCGCCATCGTCGCGCCCCAGGGCGGGCTGGGTGCGAGCCTGCTCGGCCTGGTCGCCGTCATCGCCCCCGCGCTCGTCGCCGGCAACACGGTCGTCGTCGTCGCCGACCAGCTGCGGCCGCTCAGCGCGGTCAGCCTCGGCGAGGTGCTCGCGACGAGCGACGTTCCGGGCGGGGTGGTCAACATCCTGACCGGGTCGCCCGCCGAGATCGCACCATGGCTCGCGTCGCACGCCGACGTCAACGCCATCGATCTCGCGGGTGCGGAGTCGCTCGACTGGGTGGAGCTCGAGATCAGCTCGGCGGACACGTTGAAGCGCGTGCTGCGCCCCGAGCCGGGCGTCCCCGCCCGCAGCCTGGATCGCATCCTGGCATTCGTCGAGACCAAGACCGTCTGGCACACGAAGGCCCTGATCTGAGCGCGCACCGGTGACCGGCGACATCGACAAGCGCGGCCGGCTGGAGTCGGACCCGTTCGACGCGAGCGTCACGGCATCCGGAGCGGTGCTCATCAGCCGCGGTGGACGTCTCGTCACGACCGTGCGCGGCAAGGCCGCCGAGCGCCTCGCGATCGCGCTGGACCGAGCGGGCGATGACGACCGCGCGACGCAGCTGTTGCTCGCGAAGGCGACGGGTCACTACAAGCACTGAAGGTCACCCGTTTCCGGTGAGCCGGGTCGCCGGAAAGTCAAGATAACGAAACGGTAACGGGTCTGCTACAGTCGGCACACCCGCGATGAAGCGGGCGCCGTCACCCCCGCGGCACGCAGTTGCTGGAGACAGCACAACCCGAAGGCCGGTCGATGGCGACCACGCATCCCACCAGTGCGGTGTCCCTGCCCGCAATGAGCAGGGCATGGCGCGCGGTCTTCGCTGCCGGGCTGACCGTCGCGACGGTCCTGGTGATCGTGCTCGTCCCGGATGCCGTGCAGGCCTATGCGCCGTACATGATCGGCGCGCTGCGATCGCCGGGCGAGCCGGCGTTCATCGCCGGGCACCGTGGCGACCGCGCGGACGCGCCCGAGAACACCCTGCCCTCGTTCGCGGCGGCCTTCGCCGGAGGCCTCGAGTTCGTCGAGACCGATGTGCAGCTCACGCTCGACGGTTTCCCGGTCCTCCTCCACGACCCGACCGTCGACCGCACGACCGACGGCACCGGTGCCGTCGCCGATCTCACGCTCGCCCAGGTGCAGGCGCTCGACGCGGGCTCGTGGTTCGCTCCCGAGTTCGCGGGCACGCGCATCCCGCAACTGGGCGAGTTCCTCGATCTGCTCGCCGCGACCCCGCACAAGAAGGCGCTCATCGAGCTGAAGGAGTACTGGACCCGCGACGACATCCGCGGCATCCTCGACCAGATCTTCGTGCGCGGGGTGCAGAACCGCGTGGTGTTCGCGAGCTTCCACCTCGGGACCGTCGCGAACCTCGGCGACGAGGCAGCCGCCATCCCGCGGATCATCATCCGGCGCGACCTGCCGTCCGATCCGGTCGGCCTGGCGACGTTCTACGGCGCGATCGCCATCATGACGTCGCCATGGTCGCTCGAGACGTACCCGGATGCCGTGGCCGACATGCACGCAGCCGGCTTCGGCGTGCTGGTCTACACGCTCAATTCGGAGAAGCGCTGGAACGAAGCGCTGAGCTACGGGGTCGACGGCATCGTGACCGACGCCCCCTCGCAGCTCGACGACTGGATCGCCGCGACCGCCCCCGGAACCTAGCCCGCTGCCCCTCCTCACCCCCGCTGCCGGCCCACAGCCGGGGCCATGACGGACATCAGGGGTCATCGCTCTTGCCCAGGATGTCCGGGATGGCCCCGGACACTGGTCGGTCGCGATTACAGCGCCTCGAGCAACCCGTCGTAGAACGCGATCGCTCGACGCCAGGTCGAGACCCGGATGCTCTCGTCGATGGCATGCAGCGTTCCGCGCTCCGCCGTCGTGAGATCGAACGGCAGGAACCGGTAGACGGTGTCGCTGATGCGGGAGAAATGCCGGCTGTCGCTCGCCTGCAGCATGACGTAGGGGGCGACGATCGCGTCGGGGAAGACGTCGGCGATGACGCCGGCGAGGCGCTCCCACTCCGGTCCCTCGCTGGGCGATGCGGGGGAGGGTTCGGCGCCGTACATGACCCGCACCGCGACCTGGTCGTCGCCGATGGCGTGCCGGATGTCGGCGGCCGCCTCATCCACGGTCGAGCCCACCGCGATCCGGACATTGACGATCGCCGTCGCACGCTCGGCGATGACGTTGTCGCCCGCGCTTCCGGTCAGCCGGGTGACGGCACGCGTGGTGCGCACCATCGCCTCGCCCTCGCCGCCGCGGCGGGTGAGGGCGGAGAGCAGAGGCAGGCGGAAGGCGCGGGGGCGTGCGAAGAACCGCCGCTGGATGCCGCGGGCGCGCGGGGCGAGGACGCGCAGCATCGCAGCCATGGGCTCGGTGAGCACGGCGCGGGAGGGGTGGGTCTCGAGCCGCACGATGGCGCACGCGAGCCGCGTGGTCGCACCGTCGCGGGCTGGAGTCGCGGCGTGGCCTCCCGGCCGCTCGACCGAGAGCTCGATGCCAGCGATGCCCTTCTCGCTCACGCCGACGAACGCGACGGGTCCCTGCACGCCGGGGAATGCGCCCTCGGCGACCGCTCCGCCCTCGTCCAGCACGAGTCCCGGACGCACGCCGCGCTCGGTGAGCAGCGCGACCGCCAGCTCGGCGCCGGATCCCGCCGTCTCCTCGTTCGCGCCAGAGAACAGGTACACGTCGGCGGCCGGGACGTATCCGGCCGTCAGGCGGGCCTCTACGGCCTCCAGGATGGCGACGAGCGCCCCCTTGTCGTCGAGCGTGCCGCGGCCCCAGATGCGTTCCTCGCCGGTCGCACCGCCCTCGCCCGGCACGATCGCCGACTCGAATGGCGGGTGCACCCACCCCGGCTCGTCCGCGGGCACGACGTCATGGTGCGCCATGAGCACCGCGGGTCGCCCAGTGCCTCGCCCCGGCCAGCGATACAGCAGGCTCAGCGCGCCGTCATCGCTGCGCACGGTCTCGTGTTCGAGCTTCGAGTGCACCACCGGATACGATGCCGAGAGTTCCTCCCGGAACCGGGCGAACGCGTCGGCGTCGACAAGCGCCGCATCGTTCCGCGACACAGTCGCGATGCGCAGCAGCGCCAGGAACCGCTCGATCGCGGGGTCGCCTCGGAGAGGGTTTGAGGCATCAGGCGGCACCCTCTTGATGCTAGAGGTGCGACTCCTCCATGCGTCTAGCGAGTCACAGGCAACGCAAGGCTGATAGCCAGCTGAGCTCCTTGAAGGACGAGCGGGACGATCGGGCCAAGGAACGCCAATGCGCGGTCAGCGCCGGCGGTGTGTGTGGGTCGCCGCAACGCCTCCAACCGCTTCTCGATTCGCCGCCGTTCCTTTCTGAGGGCTTTGCTTCGTGTCAGCGCGGGTATCGCATCGCGATCTGAACGCAGCACCAGAATGCGCGCATCGACTTCGTCCGAAACCCGGCGGGATAGGAGCAATAACGCGCGACCGAACGAGACAAGGAGCGCGACCATCATGGCCAATCCGAGCAGCTCCAGGACGAGAAGGCCGGCGAGCCCGAGGTGTGCGCCGGGCAGGTTGTGCGGGCTCACCGGAAGTTGCCAGATCACCAACCCTGCGGCGCATAGCTCAACGGAGACGACGACGATCGCGGCTCTTAGCAGCGCCATCACCCGCCCTACGGCGAACTCTTTGCGGGGATCGCCCAGACCGAATGTGAGGTTTGCCATTGCTACCCAGCCGGCGAACTGGGCGAATCGCCAGCACCAGTACAGTCCGTTCGTTGCGACGAAGGCCAGGCAGAAGAGGACTACGAAGTCGGAGAACGCGATTGCGATCGGCTCAGGCGATAGGCGCGCGGTGAGGAGCAGACCACATGCTGCGCTGGCGGCTGCGAGAGCTCGCCAAAGCTGGCGCCCGCTGGGTCCGTAACAGGACATCACGCCAAGCGTGAGTCGACTGCGTTCGATTCGACTGACGATCAGCGAGTGCAGATCAGGCGCGACTTTGATCAGGGAACGCCAGACAGCGTCAGTACCACCGAGAATCGTGATGATGATGAGGCTGATCCCCACGCGTGCGGGCCACGGCGTCATGTAGGTGGTAGGCGAGGATGTCGCATCGAGGGCTGAAACCAAGAGCGGAAAAAGCCCGAGCGTGGCCATCGCTAGATGACGAAAGCGCCCGCTGTCGGGGAGAAGACGAAGGAGAAGCACGCGATTCAGACCGACCGCGAGTGCATCCTTGAGAGTCAGTGCTGGGTATGAACGAGGCGGAGTTGGGAGGGTGTCGTGCAGCGTCACGGTTCACCACCAGGAGGCGAGGAGGCGAGCGCCAGAGACGCAGAGAACAGGGCAAGTTGAGTCGAGTAATTCGTTTCCATACCGCAATGATGAAGTATGGACAAGTCCCCAGCAATAGGGTAATAGACAAAAGAATCGAGAATCTTTTCAGGAACTCCACTCTTCCGGACTACGTGACGGCGCCTGCCGCCCAGTCGACCACGACGTCGTTCGGCTCGTCGCCGAGCTTCGCATTGAGTTTCGAGCCGGGGAAGAGCAGCGGAAGGGCGCTCGCCGGCACCGCGTTGCCCACCTGGATCTGGTAGGGCGTCTCGACGCCCGTTGCCACCGTCAGGGTGAGCGCCTGCACGTCATCGCCCTTCGCGCTCTTGACGCCGATCGGTGTATTCGCGACCAGCACGACCGTGATCGGCTTGCCGTTCTCCAGGATCCAGGAGGCGCTGTTCGGGCCTTCGCTGACCGGAAGCGTCACGGTCGGCGGAGGGGTGTCGAAGTCGATCGCGACCTTCGAGTGATCCGCGGGGTCGACGCGTACGGCGACGACGGCCCCGCCAGCGGAGAGCTGCGGGATGTAGACCTCCTGGATGCGCTGCGACACCTGCGCCTGGTAGGGCTGCAAGCTGTCGAGCATGACGTTGAGGGTCAGCGTGCACTTGCGCTCGACGAGCCCGTTGCCGATCTGGAGGGTCATTCCCGAGGCGTCGATGCCGAGCACCTCGCCCCGGCCGAGCAGGCCGTTCTCGATGACGTTGTCGTCGGCCGAGCCGACGAGATTGCCGAGCCAGCCCATGAGGTGCTCCTTCTGATGTCAGTAAGGGTGCAGAGTCCGGGATTCGGTCACGCGGCGCCAGGTTAGTACCGGCGGCGGGCGCCCGGCAATGGCCCATTAGTCTGGAACCGATGCCTGCCAATCGCGACCGCTACGGCCGTCCGGCGTTCCGCCGCACCGCCCTCGCTCCGGGGTTGCTCGCAGCGGTCGCCCTGCTCGGCGCGGTGGCGCTCATCGAGAGCCCGGCGTTCCTCGTCTTCCGGTTCGTGGTGTCGATCCTCGCCCTGATCGTGCTGGTATTCGCGGTGCAGGCCAGGCACTGGTGGTGGGTGCCGATCATGCTCGCGGTCGCGGTGATCTGGAACCCCGTCGTGCCGCTCGACATCACCGGACCATGGTGGGTCGGCGCCCAGTACGTCGCGATCCTGGTGTTCGTGCTGGCCGGGATCTTCATCAAGGTGCCGACGACCGCAGAGGACTCGAAGCGGTGACGCTCGCTCAGCGCCTCAGCCGCATCCCGTTGCTGGTCTGGATCGTGGCACCCCTCGCTCTCGCGGCCCTCGTCGCCTGGCCCCTGGGCGGCTGGGACACCGTCACGCTGGTCAGCCGCACCCTTCCCCAGTTCAAGAGCAACCAGGTGCTGCACACCCGTCGATTCGACATCCGGGTCGACGACGCCTGGCTGACCACGAACGATCACCCCGCCGGATACGGGCCTCCCGAGCCGGGGGAGATCTATCTGGTCGTCCGGGTCGAGATCACGAACGTCACGGACGACGTCGCCACTGCGAGCGACCTCGGCGGCTACCTGATCCCGTTGGTCGACGGCCTCGACGCCGATCGGTCCAGCGGGGTGTCCTACGTTCTCGCCACGGACCACACCTCGCTCCCCGAGCTCAACCCGGGGTTGCCGCGCGACATGGAGCTGGTCTGGACCGTCCAGAGCACGTCGATCGCGGCGGGCGATGACCTGCGCATCGACCTCTACGACGGGGTACCGGCGAAGTCGACCCTGTTCTACGGGCTGCGCTGGGACTTCGTGCCTGCCGGCTATGCAATCCGGAACGTGAACGCGCGATGAGGCGCCGCACCGCGGTGGCACTCACCACCGGCTTCGTCGGTATGGCTCTTGCGCTGTCGCTGCTGGTTCCGTCGGAGGAGTTCCAGCAGGGCCCGTACGTGGGCACCATTCCTGCGCTCGACACCCGCGCGGACTCCCGCGAGTTCAGCGTCACCGTCACGGGCGCGCGCCTCGCCGACCGCGTGCAGACTCCGGAATGGACGGGGACGACGCCGGGAGTCTGGCTGGTGGTGGATATCGTGTTCGAGCGACGCATCGATCACGGGCCCATCACCGGCGCGTTCCGCATCGGCGACGTGGAGTACCTGCTGAGCACCCGTCCCGACGACGCATCGATCGACGGGGGCGCGTCATCGCAGCCGGGCATCCCGTGGGCGGGCTCGATGCTGATCGAGTTGCCTCTCGCGGCACTCGACGATCCGGACGCCGGCGTTTCCGTGCTGCGATTCGCGACCCAGTCGGACCCCCGGCTGGATGGCGTGCTCGATTACACGATCGACCTCGGATCGCTTGACCACGAGTCGTCGATCAGCATCTTCGAGCCGGAGCGGGTGGCCCCATGACGTGGCTGCAACGCAATCGCTGGGCGCTCCTCGCCCTGGTGGTTCTCGTCCCCGCCGCGATCGTGGCCGCCATGTCGGTGGACCTCTTCCGCTACTACGGATCGCTGGCTCAGCATCCGGTCGTCGTGCCCGCCGGTGAGCCGGGGGAGTACACCCCGCAATTCGCGAGCACGGACGACAACGGCGATCCGATCGAACCCCCGGCGGGTGGCCGGCCCACGGCGACGATGACGCTCGACGACTACACGATCGTTGCCGCGGACAGCGATACCGGCCGCGAGGTGGGACTCCTTCCTGGCACCGAAGGGGTCGCAGCTCTCATCCATGTCGACGCGGCCGGCATGACGGAAGACGCCTACAGCTGCGATGCGGTGCTCACCGCTCCGGGCCCGGAGGGTGAGCGCACCTGGGAACCCGCCAGCAGCGGCCTCGAGATCGACTACAGCCCGAGCGGCGACCTGACCTCCTACTGCTCGCTGTCCGAGGGCTCGGAATTCGACTGGGAGGTGGTGTTCGTCGTGCCGGAGGGTGTCGGCGAGATCGCGACGCTGTCGATCACGCGGTCGAACTTTCCACCTGAGCGAGTTCTTCAGCTGGATCACTGACGCGCTCGTCGAGCGCGCGGATGCAGCGATCGAACGCCGCCGCGACCAGGCAGATCTGCAGCAGGAAGATCACAGTGTCGACCAGCAGCCCGATCGGCTGGTCCCATGCCCTCCACCAGCCGAGAGAGTGCGGGCCGAGCGCGTGGTACAGCCCGTATCGCATCCATTCGGTGCCGATGGTGAGCACGCCGAACGCGATCACATAGAGACCCATGACGACCGGTCCGGCACCCCATATCAGGCGGAGCGCCGTAGCGATCGGTTGCCAGCGCTCGAGAAATCCATTGACGGGCCACATCAGGATGCGACGGGTACGCGGTCCGATGGCCCGCCACCGCCGGCTGGCCGAGTCGCCCAGCTCGGTGATCCTGTTCTTGCGGCGCCGGCGGGAGACGAGGGGGAGCGCACCCGCGAGGACGATGGCGGCAAGTGCGAGCCACGCGAGCGGCTGGAAAACCGCTTCGCCGAGCTGCCGGGTGATCCAATTCCAGCCGTCGCTGACGAACTGCACCGCAGGAAGCGTCTCGCGCAGCTGTGCCCAGCCGTCGACGGCCCAGGCGAACATGCGCCGGGTCGCGAACCAGTCCGGCACGCCGGCCAGAAGGTCGCGGATGAAGGACACGGCGATGAAGACCCAGACCGCCTCGAGGTACACGGCGACGATTCCGAACCACCTGGGCAGCTTCGGCGAGAATCGCGCGATCAGCCGGCGCAGCACGAATGCGCCCACCACGATGCTGATTGTCGGCAGCGTGAACGGCGTATCGAGCGGTGTCGTGCCGGGGGTGTTGTCGAGATTGAGCTGCTCGACCGCCGCGGAGCTGTAGGCGACGCTGTCTTCCCGAATCAGGCCCCAGGCGGCGTAGATCACGAAGAACGGGACGATCGCGGCACCGACCGTGTTCGCCCACGCCGTGAAGAAGCTGGGGGTGGGTCCGGGGGTCGCGCGGTCGGCGAGCCCTTCGAGGCGGTCGTAGCTCGACAGGGCGGGACGAAGCACCAGGAACATACCGACGTAGCTCGACAGCCGCGCGAGCACCGCCAGCGGCAGGATCAGCTGCCCGACCAGGGGGTCGATGTTCTCGGCGGCCCAGCCCGCGAACCGCAGCAGCATCAGCCGGACGGCCCAGCCCGCGAGGAACCAGGCGAGCAGGGATGGCCACGTCCGCCGGAGCGCGCGGAACGTGAGCAGGATCACTCCCCGACTCTACTGGGCGGGGATTTCGTCTCTGTCACACCCGCTCTGGTACCATGAGAACGCGTTCCGACCCGCCGGCCAAGCCGGTTTCGGGAGCTTCTTCGGAACGCGACCTGGATCACGATCACCGATCCGTCTGAGGGCTCTGCCGGTTGCACCCGGCATCGGTCTTGGCCGGATCACCCACAGTCGGCGCCGACGAGTTCGGCGCCCGAGGAGACACATGGCCACATCCGGCCAGAAACCATCAGGCGCGAAGAAGTCGTCGCAGCGCACCGGGGGCAAGCGTCCCGCCGCGCAGACCAGGCGGCGTCAGCATCAGGACGAGACCGGCATCATCCCGGTCCTCGCCCGCACCGTGCGCACCATCGAGAACTCCGCCGAGCGCGGCAAGGTCAACCCGGCCAACCGCACCCGGTTCCGCGTAGTGGCAGTGCTCGTGCGCGAGGAGCGCTCCCGCATCAAGGCCGATACCGGGCTCACCGACGCCGAGCGCACCAAGGAGCTCACCCGCCTGGACGGCATCGCGACCATCATGGCGAAGACCGCCTCGCGCGACACCAGCCTCATCCAGCTGCTCACCGACAACGCCCCGCTCACGCCCGCAGCGCAGGAGCTGCGCCGCACCATGCTCATGGAGGCCGGCAGCGAGCTCAGCCCCGACGACCTGATCGTCGTCACCGAAGCCCCCGCCAAGCCCGCCGACGACGAGCGCCAGGTCGTGCCGCAGTCGGTCAAGCAGTTCCAGATGTCGAACCCGTTCCTCGCGCCCGATTTCAGCGCCTCGCAGGCGAAGGCCGCGACCGAGGGACGCCTCAACAACTGGGAGCTCATCGAGCCCCTGTTCCGCTCGTTCGAGACCGGAGCCGGCGGCGGTGCCGCGACGATGAACCTGCCCGCGCCCCGCACGCGCGAGACGCCCGGCGGACTCGACCTCATGATCCATCAGGCCCGTTTCGTCGAAAGCGCGAAGGCCGGTCACCGTAGCTACCTGCTGGCCGACGAGCCGGGTCTCGGCAAGACGGCGCAGGCGCTGCTCGCCGCGAACGTCACGGGGGCGTATCCGCTGCTCGTAGTGGTGCCGAACGTCGTCAAGGTCAACTGGGCCCGCGAGGTCCAGAAGTGGACCCCGCAGCGCACGGCCACCGTCGTCCACGGCGACGGGGACGACATCGACGCCTTCGCCGACGTCGTGATCGTCAACTACGAGGTTCTCGACCGCCACGTCGCCTGGCTCTCGCGCCGCGGTTTCAAGGGCATGGTCGTCGACGAGGCGCACTTCATCAAGAACAAGGATTCGCTGCGCTCGAAGAACGTCCTCGCGCTGTCGCGTAACATCCGGGCCGCCAAACCCGACGCGCTGTTCATCGCGCTGACCGGAACGCCGCTGATCAACCAGATCGAGGACTTCCGCATGATCTGGCAGTACCTCGGCTGGATCGACGACAAGCAGCCGCTACCGCGACTGATGCGCAGGCTCGAGGAGACCGAGCTGAGCCCCGGGGATCCCGGATTCTTCGCGGCGGCACGTTCGGCCGTGATCGACATGGGCATCGTGCGTCGTAAGAAGCAGGACGTCGCGGCCGACATCCCCGCACGACGCATCGCCGACATCCCGGTCGAGCTCGATGGGGAATCGGGTCGCTCCATCCACGATGCGGAGGCCGCGCTGGTCGCCCGCCTCGTGGAGCGCTACCGGCGCCTCGCGATCGCGCGGCCCGACAGCGAGCCGTCCGACCTCATCCGGATGGTCGCCGCCGCCGAGCTCGAGGACTCGAAAGGGTCCGAGACGGGCGACAACGTCTTCGCGATGGTCCGCAAGATCGGGCAGGCGAAGGCCACGCCAGCGGCCGACTTCACGGTCAACCTGGCGCGCAACGTCGGCAAGGTGGTGTTCTTCGCCAAGCACATCGACGTGATGGATGTCGCGGAGGACTACTTCGCGGCCGCCGGCCTGAAGACGGTATCGATCCGAGGCGACCAGACCGCGAAGGCGCGCACTGCAGCGCTCGACGGCTTCACCAACGATCCGGACGTCGCGGTCGCGGTCTGCTCACTGCTCACGGCGGGCGTGGGCATCAACCTGCAGGCCGCGTCCAACGTGGTGCTCGCGGAGCTCAGCTGGACCAACGCGGAGCAGACGCAGGCCATCGACCGCGTGCACCGCATCGGCCAGGAGCTGCCTGTCACGGCCTGGCGCATCATCGCCGCGGGAACGATCGACGGCCGCATCTCGGAGCTCATCGACTCGAAGGCGGGCCTCGCGGCACGTGCTCTCGACGGCGAGGAAGCGCTCGAAGCCGCGGCCGGGTCGGTGCAGCTGGAGGCTCTCGTGACGCTGCTTTCCGACGCGGTGACGGAAGTCTCAACTATCTAGCGAGACTTCACCTCTTGCGGCTGATGTTCACCTGCCGGTAACTTCAACATCACTGAGGAACGCAAGTTCCGAAGTAACAGAAGGGCCCTCGGGACTCGACGAACCGCCGGACGCAAGTCAGGCGGAACGCGGAATCGGGGGCCCTTCGTTCGTGCCGGCCCTCTGCGAGGCCGACACGAACGAGAGTGCCCATATTCCGGCCTGGTCAGGCCGCGGGGGTGTACCCCGAAATGCTTGTTC